>NZ_JAOCFV010000049.1:0-33365 GCF_029842145.1 Stenotrophomonas sp. GD03794 | reverse complement strand
TCTTGCTCCGGTGGGTGCCGACCGTGGGTCGGCACGCTTCACGGCAACCGCGGATTGCCGAACTCGTCGCGCTCTTCGTTGGCGTCATACACCGGCGGCTGCACCGTAACCGGCTGCTCCTCCACCGTGGCACGCAGCGGCGCTTCAGTGCCGCGCACCAGCTCCACGCTGTCCTCGCCGCGCTGCAGGCGCAGCGCATTGGCCAGGCACTGCGCGGCAAGCGCATGATCGCCACGCTGCGCAAACAGTTCACCCAGCGCTTCCCATGCCGGTGCACCCGCGCCCGCGGCAATGGCTTCGTGCAGGAACGCATCGGCGGCATCCCACTGCTGCTGGCCCAGTGCCACGCGGCCTTGTGCCAGGCGCAGCGCGGCCGAGCTGTCGTGCACGTTGCGCCAGCGCGCCAGGTTGGCTTGGCGCGTCGCCAGGCGCTCGGCGGGCAGACGGCCATACAAGGCCACCAGCTCATCGTCCCAGCGCTGGTCCAGAGCGTGTTCCAGTGCCAGCAGCGCCGGCTCATCCCAGTTCAGGGCCACCGCACGGCTGGCATACGCACCCACCACGTCCGGGGTCGGTCGCAGTGCCTTCGGCGTGGCTTCCCATTGCGCGGCCAGCGCATTGACGTCGGCTGCTTCCAGCAGCGCCTGTGCGGCCAGGCGTGCTTCCAGTTCGCTGTTGGCGTCGGCCGGCAGCACCTTGCTCTGGCGCAGTGCACCCAGCTGGCCATAGGCCTCGTGGGCGCGGCCGGCCTGTGCCAGCGCTTCGGTACGCAGCCACAGACCACGCGGCGGCAGCGGCTGGATCGCGGCTACGTCCAGCGCGTTGATCGCATCCACCGGCAGATCGCGCGCCAGCAGCTGTTCTGCACGCAGCAGCGCCTGCAGGGTGGCATCGCTCTCACCCAGGCGCTGCAGCAGCGCCTCGCCAGCGGGGCCATCGGCACGTGCCTGTGCACTGCGCACGGCATTGGCCAGCGCCACCGCACTCACTTCCGGATCCTTGGCGGCGCCGTCCAGCAGCTTCTCCGCACGCTGCCACTGGCCATGCTCATAGGCCTGCAGGCCGTCGATCAGGCGCACCCGGCCCTGCTTGCGGCGGTAGCGGCCCCAGGCACGGAACGGTGCGGCGATCAGGCTCCACAGCAGCCACAGCACCAGCACCGCGATCACCGACAGCAGCGCCACCTTCGGCAGGTTGCTGTGGTAGTCGTAGCCGCCGTAGCGCAGGGTCACTTCGCCGAAGCGGTTGAGGTCATCGGCGCCGAGCCATTGCGCGGCCACCACGCCGATGGCCACGGCCAGCAACAGCACGACCAGGGATTGCAGGGGTTTCATGCGGGATTACCTCCGGTCGGTCTGGGTGCGCAGTTGCTGCAGGGTGCTGCCAAGAATGCTGTTGCTGGCCTGCAGCGGAAGCTCGCGCAAGGCCTTCAGTTCAGCACGTTGCGCGCGCAGGGCCGGTGAATCCGGCCAGCGCCGCTGCGCCCAGTGCTCCACGCGTTCCAGTGCGGTATCGCGGCCGGTGCGGTCGCCGCGTTCGATCGCGGCGCGCGCCAGTGTCAGTTCCAGCTGCAGCGCGTCGTCGGCGTTGCGGCGTTCGGCGGCGGTCAGCGGGCCATTCTGGCGGCTCGGGGTGATGTCCACGAACGGTGCCAGCGTGGACTGCCACCACGGTCTGGCGGTGTTGGTCGCAGCGCTGCCGCTCACCTGCGAGGGCAGGCCCTGCAAGGCCTTGGCCAGCGCATCCAACCGCTGCAGCGATTGCACGCGCGGGCCGGTGCCCAGCGCATCCAGTGCATCGCGTTCCTGTACCAGTGCCTGGCGCAGGTTCAGGCCGTCGCTGTCAGGCAGATCGGCCAGTGCGGTGGCGGCCTGTGCATACAGGCGGCGCGCGCCTTCCACGTCATCGGCGTAGTTCAAGCGCTGCGCCGCCTGGGTCAACAGCAGTTCGGCTTCATCGCGCTGTACCGCCTGGCGGCCCTGGTTGGCGCTGTCGGCCAGCTTGGCCAGGTTCTCTTCCAGCAATGCACTGCGCTGGGAAAGGCCCAGCATCTCGTCGCGCAGCACGCGGTTGGTGGCGGCTGCGTCCTGCAGGCGCTGGCTGCTGGCGCGCTGGTCGCGGCGCAGCGCGTCCAGCGTGGCCTCCAGGCCCTGCAGCTGCACGGCGGTGGTCTGTGCCTGCGCCGCCTGTTCGCTCTGTTGCTGCTGCCAGACGTACCAGCCGGCATAGCCGCCCACGCCAAGCACGACCACACCGGCCAGCGGCAGCAGCCAGCGCACGGGTCGACGGGGCGGGGAAACGGGCGGAGTGTCGTTCATCGGGCTTCCTTGTCGGCAACGTCGCCGGTCGAGGGCCGGCAGGCCGCGTTGTGCACAGCATCACTGTTGCCGACGGCAGCGGCAAGCGTGACCCACGTCCCTGTTCAGGTCGCTGCCGGGACGGTGAGCGTGGCGTGTGCAGCCGCCACCAGCTGCGCGGTGGTGGGGCCGGCCGCACGCACAACGTGCTGCAGGCCCAGTGCCCGGGCCTGTTCGCCGAGGCGATCACTGGCCACCACCGCAGTCGCGCGCGCCTGCAATCGCTGCCGCAATGCGGGCGGAAGCTGCTGCCAGAAATGCTGCAGCGCTTCGCCACTGCTCACCGCCAGCACCCACGGCTGCGCGGAATGCGCCAATCGAGCCAGCGTGCGGGGAGGCAGGCGCAGCAGGCGGCGCTGGTAGACGTCGGCGCGTTCGATCGTGGCGCCCGCCGCCTGCAGCTGCGCGGCAATCAGTCCGCGGCCACCGGGGGCGGTGACCAGGCCGATCCGCAGGCCCTGCACGTGCGCCAGTACCGGCAGCGCCAGCAGGCCTTCGCTGTCCATCCGCTGCGGTGCGTGCACATCGGTGATGCCGTGCACTTGCAATGCGCGCGCGGTGCCTTCGCCCACGGTCAGCCACGGGCTGCGCTGCTCCTCGGCCAGCGGTAGCAGGGAAGCGGCCGCGGCAACGGCGGCCGGGCTGGTGAACACCACCCGATCGCAGTTCAGCGCGCGTTGCAGCTGGCGCACCACTGGCGTGCCGTGCAGGCGCTGCAACCGCCACGGTGAAAGCGCCAGTACATGCCCGCCCAGCCCAGCAACGGCGCGGCGCAGCGCCACATGCTGGCCCTGAGGGCGCAGTGAAACGAGGGTCCAGCCCGCGTCGGAACCGGCGGCGCCAGTGGGTATCGTATGGTCGGCCATTGCCTGCATTATGCGGGCCCTTCGTTGTCGTGGTCGCTGCTCCAATGCCCGTTGATGCCCTGACTTCCTCGTTGGCCGCCCTGCAGGACGTGCTGGACTGCATGCCGGCGGTCCGCGCCATGCAGATCCAGCTCGACGGCTATGCAGATGGCGTGCTGCGCATCACCGCGCCGCTGGCCGCCAACGTCAACGACAAGGGCAACGCCTTCGGCGGCAGCCTGGCCTCGGTGCTGACCCTGTCCGGCTGGGCGCTGGTCAGCCTGCGCCTGCGCCTGGCAGGCCATGATGCCGAGGTCTACGTGGCCGACAGCAACCTGCGCTATCTGGCACCGGTCTACGAAGACCTGCACGCCCACGCCGAGGCGGCCGAAGCCACCGGCTGGGATGCCTTCCTGAATACCTTCCGCCAGCGCCGCAAGGCCCGCATCAGCATCATCGCCACCCAGCCCGGTGCCGATGGCAAGCCCGCCGCCGAGTTCAGCGGTCGCTTCGTTGCCTTCGCCAAAGGGTAGGATGGCAGGCTGACGTTCTGGGGAATCCACCGATGCGCCGCCTGATCCAGTTCCTGATCTGTTCCCTGCTGCTGGCCAGCGCCGTGGCCTCGGCCGACGACCTCAGCCGCAAGCAGCGCAAGCTGCTGGAAGAGACCCAGATCGCCTACGGGGCGACCATCCGCTGGGGCAGCATGGACGATGCCATCGGCTACCTCGACCCGAAGCTGCGCAAGGAAAAGCCGCCCACCGAGTTCGAGCTCAACCGCTACGCGCAGCTGCGCGTGTCGTCCTACCGCGAGCGCAGCAGCGCCTCGCTGGACGGGGGCCAGGTCGAGCGCCGGGTCGAAATCGGGGTGATCAACCAGAACACCCAGGCCGAACGCACCGTGGTGGTGGTCGAGCGCTGGCGCTGGGACCCGGAGGCCAAGCGCTGGTGGCAGACCGCCGGCCTGCCGGACCTGTGGAAGGGGCAGTGACGGGCCGCGTCCGGCTTGTGCGACAATCGGCGCCCGCTTAATCGACCCGTGACCTGAGTGAATTACGAAGAGTTGCTGGCCTTTGCAGGCCGAAACCCGATGCTGTCCGCGGCCCTGGTCGGCCTGACCGTGGCCATCATCGTCACCGAGATCCGCCGCCTGTTCCGGGGCTTCAAGGGCATAAAGCCCGCCGAACTGACCCAGCTGATGAACGCGGGCGGCACGGTGGTGGTCGACCTGTCGGCCAGCGGTGACTTCGAGAAGGGCCACATCGCCGGCAGCCGCAACGCCCAGGCCAGTGCCTTCGGCCCGGACAACAAGCTGGTGGCCAATGCCAAGCAGTCGCCGGTGGTGCTGGTGTGCCGCAGCGGCAACGCCTCGGAAACCGCCGCCAAGGCGCTGAAGAAGGCCGGCTTCGAGAAGGTCTACGTGCTCGACGGCGGCATTCCCGCCTGGCAGCAGGCCGAGCTGCCGCTGGTCAAGGGCCGCAACTGATTGCCGCAGGTGGCGGATCCGGCCTTGTATGGGCCTGATCCCGCCCCCATCGCAGTAGTTCGACCATCGTTTTCATTGCATTCACCTGGAGTTACTGGAAATGTCCGAAGAGATCACCAACGGCGCCGCTGCGCCGGTCGATGCCGCCACCGGCCCTGCTTTCACCGTCGAGAAGATCTACGTCAAGGACGTCTCCTTCGAGTCGCCGAACGCTCCGACCATCTTCAATGACCAGGTGCAGCCGGAACTGCAGCTCAACCTGAACCAGCAGGTGCAGCGCCTGGGCGAGAACGCCTTCGAAGTCGTGCTGGCCGTGACCCTGACCTGCCAGGCCGGTGAGCGCACCGCCTACGTGGCCGAAGTGAAGCAGGCCGGCGTGTTCGGCCTGGTCGGCCTGGACCCGCAGTCGATCGACGTGCTGCTCGGCACCCAGTGCCCGAACATCCTGTTCCCGTACGTGCGCCAGCTGATCAGCGACCTGATCCAGGCCGGCGGCTTCCCGCCGTTCTTCCTGCAGCCGATCAACTTCGAAGGCCTGTACGCAGAAACCCTGCGCCAGCGCCAGGAGCAGGGCGACGCACCGTCGCTGGCTGACTCCGAGCCGGCTGGCAACGCCTGATTCCTGCCGCGACGTCACGGATGAGCACTACCGCTGACAAGATCGCCGTGCTGGGCGCCGGTTCCTGGGGAACCGCGCTGGCCAGCCTGCTCGCACGGCACGGTCACCCGACCGTGCTGTGGGGGCGCGACGCTGCCATGGTCGAGGCCATCGACCAGCGCCACGAGAACCCGCGCTACCTGCCGGGCATCCCGCTGCCGGACAGCCTGCGTGCCACCACCGACCTGGCGTCGGCGGTGGAAGGCGCGGCCTGGATCCTGGTGGTGACCCCGTCGCACGCGTTCGGTGAAACCGTGCGCGCGCTGGCGCCGCTGCGCCCGGCCGGTGCCGGCGTGGCCTGGGCCACCAAGGGCTTCGAACCCGGTTCGGGCCGCTTCCTGCATGAAGTGGCGCGCGAAGTGCTGGGCGAGGACGTGCCGCTGGCCGTCGTCACCGGGCCGTCGTTCGCCAAGGAAGTGACCCAGGGCCTGCCGACCGCGATCACCGTGCACGGCGACGTGCCCGAGTTCGCGCAGACGGTGGCCGAGGCGATGCATGGCCCGGCGTTCCGCGCCTACACCGGCGACGACATGGTCGGTGCCGAGCTGGGCGGCGCGATGAAGAACGTGCTGGCCGTGGCTACCGGCGTGGCCGATGGCATGCAGCTGGGCCTCAACGCCCGTGCCGGCCTGATCACCCGTGGCCTCAACGAGATGCTGCGCCTGGCCGCTGCCATCGGTGCCAAGCCGGAAACGCTGATGGGCCTGGCCGGCCTGGGCGACCTGGTGCTGACCTGCACCGGTGACCTGTCGCGCAACCGCCGCCTGGGCCTGGCCCTGGGCCGTGGCCAGACGCTGCAGGACGCCGTGCGTGAAATCGGCCAGGTGGTCGAGTCGGTGCAGACCGCCGACGAAGTGATGCGACAGGCGCGCCGCCATGGCATCGACCTGCCGATCTCCGACCGCGTGCGTGCCGTGCTGCACGGCGAGCAGACACCTGAAGAAGGCCTGCGCGCATTGCTGGCGCGGGAACAGAAGCCGGAATATCCGGACACGCTGTTCAAGTGAATCGAAAAACCCCGGCCACGTGCCGGGGTTTTTTCTGCGCGATCCATCCACGCATGGCGTGGATCTACCTCGGAACCTGCGGCGTCCATCACCGCGCCCGCGGCGGCGCGTTGCCGTTGTCCATGTCCGAGAAGATCAACCAGGGTCCATCGCCCACGCGCTTCAGCGTCAGCGTGAACTTGCCGATGTCTCCTACGGTGTTGCCATAGGTGTAGGCACCGATGATGTAGCCGACGTTCCCCTCCACCGAGTACGCCAGCGCACGCAGCCGCAACGGGCTGCCGCCCTGGCCGGCATAAGCGGCTTCGATCGCACTGCGTCCACGCACCGGCGGCTGGTTGCTCTGCAGGATGAAAGCATCTTCGGCGAACAGTGCTGCCAGCGCCCTGGCATCGCCCGTGCGCCACGCCTGCTCGTAGTCGCGCAGTACGCGGTCCAGCGGCGCGGGCAGGGCTGCACCCGGGAGGGGCTGTGCAGGCTTCGCGCCTTCAGCATCGTGGGCGATGGCCGGCGATGCCAGCAGCAGGGCACTGCAGAAGATCACGGCGAGTCGTGTGCGGCGCATGCATCCAAGCCCTGACGATGAGGGGAAGTGGCGAACCATCCTAGCGCGCCGCTGGTTAGAATCACGCAGCCGCCCGCGTGGCGCCGGCACCGCAGATCAGACAAGGACACGGAATGAAGATTCGAATCACAGGGATGGCACTGACGGTCGCACTGCTGGCCGCCTGCGGACAGGCACCGGCACCCGATGCAGCACCAGCCGCACCGGCACCGGCCACAGAAGCACCTGCGGCCACGGCAACGGTGGTCGAGAAGGCGCCGTCCATCGAAGACGGCGTGGACCCTTCGGTGTGGGACAACGAAGGCGAACCGGAAGACCCGAGCGCCGGCGGCGAACTCACCTGCGCGGACAACCCGCTGGCGACGCATTTCTTCACCCTGGTGGGCGGCAATACCGTGGACGACTGCGGCCGCAAGGACCCGAAAGTGCTGGCCGCGTTCAACGCCCTGATGAAGAACACGGCGGCGGCCGAATCCGCCGACAAAGAGATTCCGTCGCTGCGCGAACGCCTGTTGAGCGGGCCCAGCGGGCCTGGCGAACTGGTGGTGCTGCAGGGCGAGCCGTGGTGGTTCTATACCGCCTGCCAGGCCCACGACTGCCCCGGTACCGCGTTGGCGATGCTGTATTCGCCCGATCAGTCGAAGATGGTCGGCCGTCTTACCGCGCGCTGCCGTGTGTGGTGGCTGGGCGAACCGACCGCGGAACAACGTGAGCAGATCGAACAACGCCAGCCACTGCAGGATGCCGCGTTGAAGGAAGACAGCGCGCTCTGCGAGTGATGTGGTGCCCGCTGCAGCGCCGGGCCATGCCCGGCGCAACAGCAGGCGATGTTCCCGGTATCACCCTTCCGGCCGCATCCGCATGCCGATCTGTGCGTTCAACGCCAGCGAGGCCATGGCCAGCCCTTCCAGTACGCGGTCACCCACGTATTCGCTCTCCGCACCGTTCTGCCGAACACGCTCGGCGGCCAGCAGCAGTTCCAACGTTACGCGCTGGCCCGCCACGGCACAGTCCGCATCCCCCATCGCCATGCGCCGGCCGGGCATCTGATGACGTTCGGGCCAGGGCTGGCCATCGGCGGCAGCTCCTTTGCCGATGCGATGGAGCGTGGCGACGAAGGCGTTCGGATCGGCCGCAGGTGCCTGGTCTGACGGCTCACCGGCATTGGCGGGCGAGTGATGTGGATGCAGGCGAGGGAAGTCCGGTGTGGTCATGGCAATGCTCCGTGCAGGACAGACGGTAGCCGCCACGCAAAGGTGGCGGGCGGAGACGTGGCTCGAAAACCGGGAGATCACGAACAAGACCGGCAGGCGCAAGGCCTCCACGCTCCGCCCGCCATAGCCGGCAGACGGAATGCCAGCCGGCGCCACGCGGGGTGACGCCGGCTGGCAAGCGCAAACAACGTTCGTGATCTAACGGGTTTTCGAGGCCCGGCCACCCATTTTCCGGCGGCCCACCATCTGTACCGCCGTCGCTGCACAACGCCAATCAGAAGAGTTGCAAACAGTTTTTGATCAAAGACGCTTTTGGCATTCTTGCATGCTGTTAAGCCGTCGCAGACGCAGGCGCCGCAACGGCCGTAGCAGCATGGGGAATATGCGACATGGGTCGAAGTTGATGACGTGGCGTAAGGGTGTCGCACCAAGCCGATGACGACAGAGCGGGGCCGAGAACGCAGTTGGACACCGACAGTGTCAGACCGCCGTCCAGTCGATGATGAGCGGCGAAGAGACCTTCCCCGCGTCGACATCAAAACACTCGGTGTAGTCACCAAAGAACAGGAATCGATTGCCGCCAGTCACGTCAAAGAGTCGGGTTCCGGCCTCGGCATACTGGGCGGGTGGCAGGGTGGTGGAAACCTGCATGGAACTGAGTCCAGCGGACTTCATCAGCCTGGCAGCATCCTCCGGCGAGATCAGCTGGGGATTGCTTGGCGTACCGTAGGACCAGCCACTGTAGCCATTGTGGACATAGTAGTGCGACATGTTTCACCGCCAGCCGGATGCCGGAACAGGGCCGAGTCGCCCGGCGATATCGGCGTGATTGAAGAGGGGACTGCCAGCCTGGTGTCTGCAATCGACCAGACGCCGGCATCAGCCAATGATGGCACCCAGCGAAGACGCGTGCCGTTGGTTCTGATCGTGCTTGGACAGGCTTGTTCGCGGAGAAACCGCGAGGCAGCATGTCAGCGTGTTCTATCTGCTCGCGCGCCGCGCGCCCTTCTCGTCTTCGCCCTTTGCATCGCCCCGGCTCTGCGCGAATTCCGGGAACGTCTTCGCGATCGAATCCTTGTCCGGCAGGATATAGAACACGCCGCCCTTCTCGAACGTGGACTGCACGATCTGCTCGTAGAACGCGGGCGAGACGTTGATGCAGCCGTGGGTGACACGATTGTCGTCCGGCGTGGGCGTTGCCAGTCGCTCGGCGCGCTTTTCCTTCGGACTGCCCGGCGGCAGCGGGTGCATCGAGACTGCGGAATCGTAGTCCACCCACAGCACGCGCCCGGCATCGTCGGAGGGGCCGTAGCCGCCAATGAAGCGGCCGGCAGGCGTGGTGCGGTCGTGGCCGGGAATCGCGCTCAGTGCGAGCTTGGCGACGCCCGGTGCGGAATGATCGCCGATGGCCGAACCGAACAGCGCCGGTGCCGCGCCACGCAGCTTGCCGTCTCCACCGAAGACCAGTACCTGCGCAGCCGCCTTGTCCATGATCGCGAACGGATACCCCTGGTTGTCCTTGCTGGCGACGACCCAGCCGGCCAGTTCGATCACCGTCTCGGAGACGCTCTGGTCGGGCGGAAGCTCATCGACCGCGGCAACCGGTTGCGTGGGCGCGTCCTTGTCCTTGGCGTTGGCTACGCCGCTGCACGCAACGGCCAGTGCCACGGCCAGTGCGGCATGGAGGGCGCGGCGTGCAGGGGAGGAGGAAGTACGAATGGGACGGCTCCTTGCAATGCAATCTTGGTTGGAAGGATGCCAGTGGCCGGCGAAGGCCACTGGCTCCCGATACAGAAGCGGATCAATTCAAACGGTGAGGGAGCGATTACCCGCGCGGCTTGCGGCCGGCAGGTGCCCTTTCAAGCTGCTGGACGCGGCCTTCGATCTGGTCCAGGCGCTGATTGGCCTGCTGTGCGGACTGGTTGGCGGACTCCGCGCTCTGCGCAGCACCCTGTACCTTGACGTCGAGCTGATCGAGACGCGAGTTGATGGTTGCAAACTCGTTCTTGTATGAGGCGCAGGCGCCAAGGCTGACGGTGGCGATGAGCGCTACAGCAAGTGCGCGGGCCGTCTTCATGTGTTGCGGGTTCAGGTTCATTGCACTCCCTCCTTCGTCTGGGGAAGCTGGAATATAGCGGCGTTTGTTCCCGGCGCTACCAAGCGCTTTCAGCTGGAATTTGAGTACGTGGAAGCACTGTGAAGCCCGCTTCTGACCCTGCATTAACAAGCGGGATCAGGCGAGCTGATCCAGACCGGCGCAGCGCCTTGCGCCTGTTCAGAACTGCCAATTCATCAGTATGAAGCGGGTGTCACAACGTCTGCGTTTCCGTGCGTTCGCCGGCAGGACACGCGGGTTGCCATCCGCTCGCGTTGAGCAGTAACGCAGCTGTTTCGGGGCGCACGTCCAGCAACGCGATGATGGCCTTCGTCCTGTCTGGTGCGTGCGAAATGTAGTCGCGGGCAATGCGGTAGCCGATCCAATAGCCGAGGTCTCCACGGCGAGCGTCATCGCCAGGACCGTTGTAGAGCCATTTCGAAAGATCGGTGCCTGCGGCCTCGTTCGCGAACTCACGCTCCAAGGCGCATTCGCGGCCCTGTGTCCAGCGCTGCAGATGCGCGTTGGCCGGTTGCCCGGAGATCAGCTCGCCCACGTACTCGGCGCCGCCTTCCAGCAGGGTCTGATAGAGCAGGGTGGGCTGCTCGACTTCGACGCTCGCGCCGCGCTGTTGAACGTGCACATATTCATGGGCGATCAGGTGCACGAAGCGGTCACCCACATCGGCCTGCATCCAGTCTGCGTTGCACAGCGCTTCCAGGCCGATGACCACACCTTCTCCGGTGGTAACGCCGCCGCTGTTGCCGCGGCCCACCAGCACCGTGACCGGGGGAAAGCGTGCAGACGGCAACAGCGTGCCCAACTGATCGACGGCCGCGGTGACGCGCGTGCGGATCGTTGGCAATGCTGTCGCGCAGGTTCTCGCTTTTGCGAACAACGCGGGTTTGTCCCGGAGGGCCTGGGCAAGGCGCTCCATCGAACCGATGCGGCTTCCGGTGAAGCTGCGCAGTGCATCGGTACCCGCATCCAGATAGCCCTGCTGCAGGTCGTCGGCGCTCGGGCGTCCGTGGTTGGCATCCAGCACCTGGAAAAAGCGCGTGACATCGTCTGTCTGCACGACGACGTGCCCGGCAGGAACGACGCGCTCGGTTGCCTGCACTGCGGGCAGGGCGATCGGTGAAGCGATCAGGATCAGGGCTCGCATCAAGCGTCGAGCCTTGCGCCTACACGAAGCTGACAGCAATGGCATGCGGAGTTCCCTGAACGCCAGCCTTATTTATACACCAGTCAGTTCAATATTCAGGGGCGATTAGACCCCCTAACGGATAATTCACACCTGTCGACCGCCTCCTCTCTCTCCCCCTCCCAGGGGGCGGCCGACAAAACCAAAATAATTAAAGGTGTGTCCCGATGAACAAGAATTCGCTGCTTGCCCTGGGTCTTCTGGCTGCTCTGCCGTTCGCTGCATCGGCAACCGATGGCCTGTCGTACAACTACGTTGAAGGCGGCTACGTGAACACCGATGCCAAGGGCGGCGACGCCGATGGCTGGAAGGTGAAGGGTTCCGTTGCGGTGCACCCGAACTTCCACGTCTTTGGCGACTACAGCGCGCAGGAGACCGACAAGTTCAAGAATGACGTCGACCAGTGGCGCCTGGGTGTCGGCTACAACTACGGCATCGCACCGAACACCGACCTGGTGGCCCGTGTTGCCTACCAGAAGTACGACGAGAAGCGCGGCCTTGACTTCAACGGCTACTCCACCGAAGTGGGCGTGCGCACCGCGTTCAACCCGTACGTGGAAGGCTACGTGATGGCCGGCTACGAAGATTTCAGCAAGAAGCACGGCTACAACCCGGACGGCGAGTTCTACGGCCGCGTCGGTGCCACCGCCAAGTTCAACCAGAACTGGGGCCTGAGTGGCGAAGTGAAGCTGGCCAAGGCCGGCGACCGCGAGTGGTTCGTGGGCCCGCGCTTCACCTGGTAACAAACGCCTGTCGTTAGTGCGTGTTGTGCTGGCGTGTGACTCTCTCTCTCTCTCTCCCACACGCCAACCGAAGCCCGGCCTCGCGCCGGGCTTCACTTTTATGGGCGCCGGGGCGCCACAATGCGGCATGGGCGATCCTTCTTCCCTCGCAGGTACTGGCACGACCTACCAGGAGCATCCGGCGCCTGCGCCGTTGCGTGGTCACTTCGGCCAGCTGTGGCAGAGCCAGCTTCCTGACGATGCCGATGGGCACATCACCGTATTGCCCGATGGCTGCGTGGACATCCTGTGGCGCGACGGTGCGCTGTTCGTGGTCGGTCCGGACCGGGTGGCTGCACATCCGGCACTGGCACCCGGTGCGCAGGTACTGGGTGCACGCTTCCGTCCGGGGCAGGCGTTGGCTGCATTGGGCCTGCCGATGGCCGAGATCATCGGCCAGGCGGTACCGCTGGCTGATCTGAAGGGGCGATGGGCGGTAGAGGTTGCGGCCTCCATCGGCGACACCGCGCCTGCGCAGCGCCTGCAGCGGATGGCGCAATGCCTGCAGCTGCGCATGGGTGCGGCCGCGCTGGATACTCCGGCGCAGCGCGCACACGCTCTGTTCCAGGCGCTCGCCCGTGGGAACGCCACGCTGGATGATATGGCGGCACATCTGAGCCTGAGCCCGCGCAGCCTGCGGCGCTTCAGCCAGTCGCAGTTCGGCTACGGGGTGAAGACGCTGGAGCGTATCCTGCGCCTGCAACGTTTCCTGCGTCATAGCCGCGCACTACCGCAGCACTCGTTGGCGATGCTGGCCGTCGAGGCCGGCTATGCCGACCAGGCCCATCTCAGCCGCGAGGCGCGCGAGCTTGCCAGCACGACCGCACGGCAGCTGCGCCTGGAATGGGGCCGATGATGGCCGTTTCGTTCAAGACCGCCGTGCCGCGCTGACCGAAGCTGGGGTTCCAACCACGGAGCCACGCCATGAGCCATGCAGCCGCCCACGATGCCGAACGCCGCATCGACAACATCGAATTCAACGTTGCCGACATCGCCCGCAGCAAACGTTTCTACGGCGAGGTGTTCGGCTGGCACTTCACCGACTACGGTCCGGCCTACACCGAGTTCGACGACGGCCGCCTGAAAGGTGGTTTCGTTTCCGACGCACCGGTGCGCGCGCACGGCGGTCCACTGGTGATCCTGTACTGCGCGGACCTGGCCGATGCACAGCAGCGTGTAATCGCTGCCGGTGGCGAAATCGTACAGGCGGTGTTCGCGTTCCCCGGTGGGCGCCGCTTCCACTTCCGCGATCTGGATGGCTACGAGCTGGCGGTCTGGAGTGATGTCGGTTGAAACGTGCCGGGGCACGTCGCGGACCGGGCATACTGGGCCGAGCCCGGAAGAGTACACCGCATGCTGATCCCCATTCCCGCGTATGTGCAGCAGGCCGACGGCAGCACCGTGCAGGTGGTGGTGCTGGACGCAGGCGTGCTCGTGGCGCTGCATGTCCTTGGCTTCCAGGGGCAGGCACCCACCTTGCGTGCTGAAGTGGGCGACGACATCGGCAAAGCTCGTCTGTTCGCTGGCCTGCGCGATCTCGGCGTAGCGTTCTCGGCCGGCCGTGAATGGTGCCCGGCGGAGGTATTTGCCTGGCTTCGTGACCGCGGCCTGCTTGAAGGGCCGTGCCTGCGCATCGCCTGGACCGGTCCGCAGCAGTACTACGTCTGCAGCGACCCGTGATGCGTCCTGGCGGATGCGGCCCAGGCGGACCGGCTTGCGATACGCCTCCGGCAGCGTGGTCTTGTACTGTGCCAGCGGTTGCAGCCCCTAGGTCCTGCTGCGTTCGCCGCCGTCGGGAAAGTACCCGCCGCGCTGCAGCAGATCACCGGACTGTCGCGCACATCCGCTGAAATCATCGGCGCCATCGCGGTCGAGCGCGGTGAAGAACGGATCGCTCGGCAGCGACATGCCCGTCAAGGGAGATGTTCAACACCAGTGCGAGGGCCACGGTTGTGGCGGGTGCGTGCAGCCACTGCATCGCTGCATGGGACATCGGCGTCTGCCTCCGTGAAGTGCATGGGCCGATGCTGCAGGCCTCGTGGACGCAGGCTGGCAGCGTCATGGCGTTGTCTCAAGCGCAAGCGGCATCAACCGCGTACTGAGAACCGCTCCGTCGCCGGTCAGGGGCTTCGGCTATGATCGCCCGCACATCGCCCTGCGCGATGCGCCCGCCTCAAGCCAGCAGGAACCGCCGTGAACTCCCAGCCCGCACCGATCACCGCCCTCAACCACACGCTCGACAACGAGCCGCAGCAGATCACCGCACCGCTGACCCATTCGGCCGCGTTCCTGGTGCTGAAGGTGAAGGATGACGAGGCGTCGATCGCCAAGGCGCGCGAGGTGCTGGCCAGCACCGACGACCTGATCAAGAACACCGCCATCCGCGAGATTGAACGCACCTTCACCTGCAACGTGGCCATCGGCCACCGCGTGTGGCAGCCGTTGGTAGGCACCACGCCGCCGCGTGAACTGAAGCCGTTCCGCGAGATCAAGGGTGCCACCCATACCGCCGTCTCCACGCCGGGCGACCTGCTGTACCACATCCGTGCGCGCACCATGGATCTGATCGTGGCGTTCGAGCGCAACCTGCTGATGGCCTTCGGCGATGCAGTGGAAACGGTGGATGACGTGGCCGGCTTCCGCTACTTCGATGGCCGTGACCTGCTTGATTTCGTCGACGGCACCGCCAACCCGGAAGGGCTGTCACTGCCGGAAGCCACCATCGTTGGTGACGAGGACCCGGACCACGCGGGTGGCAGTTACGTGGTGGTGCAGAAGTACCTGCACAACCTCGATGCCTGGCGCGCACAGAAGACCGAGGCGCAGGAGGCGATCATCGGCCGCACCAAGCACGACAACATCGAGCTGGACGATGCGCCGGCGGATGCGCAGAAGTCGCACAAGACGCTGTGCACCATCGAGGACGCCGACGGCGAGCACGAGATCCTGCGTGACAACATGCCGTTCGCCAATCCGGGCCGCGGCGAGTACGGCACCTACTTCATCGGCTACACCCGTCGGCTGTGGGTGATCGAGACGATGCTCGAGCGCATGTTCATCGGTAATCCTGCGCCGCTGCACGACCGCATTCTCGACTTCTCCACCGCCACCACCGGCGTGACCTTCTTTGCGCCTTCGCGCAAGGTGCTGGCCGACCTGGGCGAGTAACCGCGCCGGCCATCACTGCCCGCCATCTGCCTGTCATCTGCGGCGCCGACCATGGTCCGCTGGATGGAAGCGCAGGAGACGGGCGATGACCATGGCAGGGAACAGGACCGGCGCGCGCCGCTGGTGGCGGCCATGGGCTGCGCTGTTCGGCGCGTTGGCACTGGGCAGTGCCGGTGTTTCCGCGCAGGAAGCCCCCGCGCACTGGATGGCCTATGCCGCCGCCGTGGGCGGCCAGCTGCAGCAGCGCCTGCAGCAGGAGGCGCCGCAGGCGCAGCGCGTGCTGGAATGGATGCAGGCACACCCGGACACGCCGACGCCGTTGCCGGTGAGTGTGTGGATCGCGGCGGACGGCCGCATCTCGAAACTGGAATTCGACAGCCTGGGCGATGCCCAGGTCGACGCCGATCTGCGCGCGACCCTGCAGAGCGCACCCCTGCAGGCCGCGCCACCGGCCGACATGCGCCAGCCGCTGCGGCTGGGCCTGGTGCTTACCCAGTAGAGCCACGCCCTGCGTGGATGCGCCTGGTAGATGCCGACCTTGGTCGGCACGCGCGCCAACCAAGGTTGGCGACTACCGGTAAACCCCGGCCACGCATGGCATGGCTCTACTGCGTTGCCACCTGCGGCTCGCGAGCGGCCGCGCTCCACGCGCGCAGGCCGAACACGGCCAGGCCGAGGAAGAACACGTACAGTGCTGCGGTCACGTGCAGCGACTTGAACAGGTAGGCACCCACGTAGACCACGTCCACCGCGATCCACACCCACCAGCAGGCCACGTGGCGGCGCGCCTGCCACCACTGGCCGACCAGGCTCAGCGCGGTCAGCATCGCGTCCAGCCACGGCAGCGCCGCATCGGTGAAGGTGTGCATGGCCGCCCCCAGCGCCACGCCGCCGCACAGGCCGATGGCCAGGTCACGCAGCAGCTTGCCGCGTGCCAGTGGCACGATGCGGACGCTGCCCTCATCGGCGGCGTGCTGCCGCCAGTTGAGCCAGCCATAGACCAGGAAGCCACCGAAGGCGACCTGCAGCAGGGTGTCCGAGTACAGCTTGGCCTCGGCGAACACCAGCCCGTACAGCGTCACCGACAGCAGGCCGACCGGCCACGCCACCAGCCGGCGCTTGGCCATCAGCCAGACGCCGAGGATGCTGCACAGCGCGGCGGTCCACTCGAGCATGACGCCGCTCACAGCGCGAACGTCACCGACAGGCGGGCCTGTCGCGGTGCGCCGGGGAACAGGTAGTAGTCACCGCCGCTGCTGCCGGTATCGCGCCAGTAGAAGCGGTTGAACACGTTGTCCACCGACAGGTTCCAGGTCACCGCGCGTTCGTGCAGGCGATGCTGGAAGCGCAGCCCGGCATCGAACACCGAGTAGTCCGGTGCACGCACGCCACCGTCGGCGCGGGCCACGTTGGCACCGGCATAGCGCCAGCCGCCGGTCACATCCAGGCCCTGCACGAACGGGAGCGCATAGGCCACGTGCACGCTGGCGCGCACCTTTGGCACGTTCACCAGCTGATGGCCTTCATAGGCCGGGGTGCCGGTGTCGCGCGCGCGCGCCTGCAGCACGCTGGCGCTGGCCACGATCTGCAGTGCGTCGGTCAGCTGGCCGTTGGCGGTCAGCTCCAGGCCGGTGTGGGTCTGCGTGCCTTCCTCGACGAAGCTGTAGCCGACGTCGCTGCTGTCCGGCTTGGCGTACTGGTACGGCTGCGAGATGCGGAACACGGCTGCGCCCAGCGTCAGCGCCTCGACCGGCACGTACTTCACGCCCACTTCCAGCTGCCGCGACTGCACCGACGGCAGGAAGGTGTCGGCGTTGCTGGTCCAGAACGGCGCTTCCTGGCCCAGTGAAATGCCGCGCACGTAGCTGGCATAGGCATTGAGCTGGTCGGTGGCCTTCCACACCACGGCGGTCTGCGGCAGGAAGCGCGACAGACGGCTGTGCCGCTGCGGGATGCCCCGCTTGTCGTAGGCGCGCTCGTCCAGGCGCACGAAGCGGCCACCGGCCAGCCACTGCCAGTCATCGCCGAAGCTCATCCGGTTCAGCGCGAAGAACGCGGTCTGGCGGCTGTCCAGGCGTCGCGCGGAGAGGCCGGGCATCTTCGGCGACGGCGCGAACACCGGCACCTGCGCGTCATGGATGTTGCTGGTGCCGACGTACTCGTTGACGCTAGGGCGCTTGTCCACGGTACGGCGGAAGTAGTCGGCACCGAGGGTCAGCTGGTGGCCGACGTTGCCGGTCTCGAAGCGGCCGCGCAGCTCGGCACGGGCCTGCTGGTTGCGGCGGGTGTCGTCCGGGCTGCGGTAGTCGTAGACGTCGTAGTCGCCATTGGGGGCGAAGTAGTTGCCCGGCACGCTGCCATCGGCGCACTGCGCGGCGTAGTAGCAACCGTAGGCGAAGGCGACGTTGTCATCGATCACCGAGCGGCTGTGGCCGACCGAGACGCGCGACTGCCAGGCATCGTTGAAGTCGTAGGTGTGCAGCGCGGTGATGTTGGTGCTGGCGATATCCACGGGGCGCTGCCACGGCTGGTAGCCGAGCAGGTGCTCGCGGTCGACGCCGCGCGGCAGGTCACGCGCGCCCAGCAGCTGGTAGCCGGACACCGAGCGCTGCGAGCTGGTCTGGTAGTTGGCATCCACTTCCAGCTTGCCGCGCTCGCCGATCAGCCAGTCGGCGGCCAGCGAGTAGAAGTTGCGGCGGCCATCGGCGTGCTCGACGTAGGAATTGCTGGAATCCCATGCGGCATTCAGGCGCAGGCCGAAGCGCGGGGTGATCCAGTGGCCGACATCGACGGCGACGTAGCGCGAGCCTTCCGAATCGGTGCCGAGCGTGGCGGTGCGCACTTCGGCCGGGCGCTTGCCGATGTAGTTGATGATCCCGCCCGGCGCCATCACGCCTGCCGCCAGGCCGGCTTCACCCTTGAGGATCTCCACCGACTGCACGTTCTCCAGCGCCAGGCGCTGTTCGCCGGCGATGGACAGCCCGTTGAAGCGGTAGCCGGTGGCGGCGTCCAGCGCAAAGCCGCGGATGGCGATGTTCTGGTAGTAGCCCACCGGCGCGTACGCATCACCCAGCGAGGCATCGTTGCTGGCCAGCTCGGACAGCGAACGCACCTGGCGGCGGTCGAGGTAATCGCGCTCGAGCACGTTCACCGAGGCCGGGGTGTCCTTCCACGAACCACCGCCGAAGGCGTTCACGCGCGCGGTATCGGTCTTCGGTTTGCCGGCCTGTACCCGTACTGCCGCCAGTTCGGTGGGCGAGCGCTCGGCGCCGGTGGCAGCCGCATCGGTGGCAGCGTCGGCCTCGCTGGCATGCAGCGGCAAGGCGGCGCAGAGGGCGAGGGAGAGCAGGGTGGGGCGCAGGCAGCGGTTCATTCGGTTCGTCTTCGGACAACAAGGGAGACGAAGCGACGGCGCGCAGGTGCACCGGCCCATGACGGGGGTGTGGCTGCGGCTCAAAGCTCCCTACGCCGGTGCAAACCGGATCAGGTTCCAAGGGACTCTCTCAGCCTGGCAGATCCAGGCACCCCCGCTTCAGGTGACCATTTCACTACAAATGGTACGGATTTGCGAGCCGGTGTCCTTCAGGCTGCGGGGCCAGATCCCTTTCCGCAGGAAAGGGATCTGGCCCCAACGGTGCGCCAACCGGGTCACGCCGCCGCGTGCAGGGCCTGCAGTAGCGTCTGCCCCGGCGCGGTACGGAACCATGCCGGATGGCCCAGCATGAAGGGCTGCCAGGCCACGTCGGCATTCGCGGTCGAGCCGGTGATGCCTTCGAAGTACTCCACTTCGGACAGTGCGAAGTCGAAATGGACCATCGGCAGCAGGTCGGCCAGCAGGTGCACGCGTGCCGCCGACAGCGGCATCACCTGGCGGTAGCCGTCGAGCAGGGCCAGCGCGATATCGATGCGCACCGCCTCCATGCCGCGCTCCAGTTCCAGCCACGCCACCGCGTTGCGCTCGATCGCCGTGGCGAGGTCGAACAGTGCGCTGGTGGGTGAAGCCAGCCCGAAATCCAGCACGGTGCTGACCTGCCCCTCGCGCCACAGCAGGTTGGAGACATGCCAATCGTTGTGCGCCCACAGGCGCGGTTCGTCGCGCAGGCGCGTGGCCAGGCCGGCATGCCACGGCAGCACGTCGCGCTGCAGCTGCGCTTCCCACGGAATGCGCGCGAGATAGCGGGCCAGGCCGGGGCGCTCGTGCAGCCCCGCTTTGATGGCCGCGATCGGATCATCGGCGCGGATCAGATCGTCGCGCGCGACCAGCAGGTGGGTGCTGCGCTGTGGCGCGTGGTAACTGGCCGCGGCACGGTGCAGCTGGGCCAGCATGCGGCCGGCTTCGCGGGCCTGTGCGGCATCGGTCAGCAGCGACCACGACACGGCGTCGCGGTACAGGTCCTCGCCGACGCCGACCGCATGCAGCTCGAAGGTCCATTCGCCGTGTTCGAGCGCCGTGTGGCCATCGGTGGCCGCCAGCACCTGCACCACCGGTACGCCGGCGGCGGCGAGATGGGCGATGAAGTGGTGTTCTTCTTCCAGGCAGGCCGCGCTGCGCACGCTGTGGTGGTGGCGCTTGATGAACACCGGCGCGCAAGCGCCATTGACGATGGCGGCGGCCGAGAGTGGCCGGGGGCTGTGCCAATGCGGGGGGCTGTCCGCATCCAGTTGCGGGAAGCGCTGGCGCAGCCACGCGAGGTCTGCGGCGCTGATCGGCGGCCAGTCGGCGGCGACCTCATCGTTGTTGAGGCCCTGCACGCGGTGGGAGGAAGAAGTCATGCCACAGCCCGAGAGGGAAAGTCACATCCAAGGCTGCGCATTCAACGCCATGCGCGTGGTCAACGCAAACGGGCGGGTCATCGACCCGCCCGTCCCTGCATCGGCGCCGGCGTTGCCGATGCGCTGTTTACCAGCCGCGATGGCGGCCGCGGTCGTGGTAGTAGCGGTTGTCGTAGTAGCGCTCACGCTGCCAGCGACGGTCGTCACCGCGGTCGTAGTAGCCGCTGCGGTAGTAGCCACGGTCGTAACGGCGGTCGTAGCGATTGTCGTAGTAGCGGTTGTCGTAATAGCGACGGTCGCGGCGGTCGGAGGTGGTCAGGTTGCCGATCGCACCGCCGGCCACGGCACCGCCGACGGTTGCGGCGGGATCACCGTTGGAGAGCAGGTTGCCGGCTACGCCACCAACCACGGCGCCGACCAGGGTGCGCTTGTCCTTGCCTCGACATCGCGCTGGCATCGCTGACCACGGCGACACCGGCAACCAGTGCCAGGGCCATCGCCAGACCACGGAAGCTGAGTGTGGAAGTACTGAGCATGTTCGTTCTCCTGTGAGGTGCATGCCACGCTGGGCAGGGAGGGCGTGGGGCGCCCCGGCTGCCGTGGTGTCCACGCTGGCGTCCCAACATTGCCGGAACATTGCCTGGCCCACCGTGCGGCTTGCGCATTCATCTAGCGGCAGGCGGCATGAAGCAAGGCTGAAAGTTCAACCGTCCGATGTGCGGGGTTCAGATTCTGCCGTCACGCAGGTAGTCGAACAGTTCGGCGTCGCCTTTCAGGCCCAGTTTGAGCATGGCGTCACCCTTCTGCCGGCTGATGGTGCTGACGCTCTTGTGCAGTTGCAGCGAGATTTCCTTCACGGTCATGCCGGTGCCAAGCAACCGCAGCACCTCCACCTCGCGCGGCGACAAGGGCTTGCCGTCACCTTCGCGCATGCGCCAGCTGCCGGCGGCCTCCACGCGCTCACGCAGGCTGCGGCTGATATAGGGCTGGCCGCGATAGACCGCCTGGATGGCCTGCGGCAGCTCGTCCATCGATGAGCTCTTGTCGACCAGGCCGAGCACCCCGCTGTCGAGCACCATGCGCAGGATGGCCAGGTTGTTGGAGACGCTGAGCATCAATACAGGCAAATCGGGATGGCGGCGGCGGATCATGCCGATCATGGCGAAGCCGTCGGCCTGGGGGCTGCCAGGCATCGAGTAGTCGGTGACCAGCAGGTCGCAGGGCTGGCTGCCAAGCAGGCCCATCAGCGCCTGCGCACTGTCGGCTTCGCCGACCACGCGGCCGACCCCGCTCGATTCGATGACGGCGCGGGTACCGATACGGACCACCGGGTGGTCGTCTGCGATGATGATGCGCAAGCTCATGCTCTAGTATGGCCACCGGGCTGGCCGGGCCGCGACCATCGCGGTCCCTGGCAGGATTCTAGGAGATCGATGCCGATGCGTAGCTGGGCTGTTCGCGGGCTGGTCCTGCTGCTGGCCGTACTGGCGCTGCCGGCAGCGTTGGCGCAGGCCGTTCCAGGCCTGCTGCCGCTCAGTCCCCTGCAGCGCGAGTACCTGGCCACCCATCCGAGCATCGTCGTGGGGCAGTATGACAGCGGCTGGCCGCCGTTCGAGTCCCTCCATGATGGCCAGCAGGTGGGTCTGGGTCCGGATTATCTGTCGCTTCTTGCCCGTCAGTTGGGCGTGAAGGTCGAGGCCCGTCGCTTTCCCGATTGGACCGCCGTGCTGGATGCGGCATGTCGTGGCGAGATCGATGTGGTGATGAATGTCGGTCTGAGTGCCGACCGTACCCGTTGCATGGTCTACACCGCCGCCTACGGCGAGGCGCCGCTGGCGCTGGTGGGCCGCCCCGACGACCTGCGTGCTTCCGACAATCCCGATCTGGATGGCCTGCGGGTGGTGATCGAGCGGGACTTCCTGACCGGCCCGCAGGTGCGGGCGCGTTTCCCGCAGGCCCGGCAGCTTGTCGCAAACAGCTCGTTGGCGGCGCTCGAGATGGTCAGAGACGACAAAGCTGACGTCTACATCGGCAATGCCTATGTCGCCACCGAGCTGATCGCCATCCACCGCCTGCGGGGCGTGGTGCTGCTGCGGCCGAGTGATCTGCCCCCCGAACGCCTGCACTTCGGCATACCCAACAGCAAGCAGCCGCTGGCCGAAGCGTTGGATCTGGCGCTGGCTGCAACCAGCCAGGCCCAGCGCGATGCCCTGGCGAAGCGCTGGCTGCCGCCACCGCAGTGGTCGGCATCGGCCCGGATGGCGTTGAGCCAGGCCGAAAAACGGGTTCTGGAGCAGCCGTTGAGGATCGGTTTCGCACCGAACGCAGCGCCGCTGTCGTTCACCGACAAGGAAGGCAAGCCCAGCGGCCTGGCCAGTGAGTACCTGCGGCGGCTGATGCAGGCCGGCGCCAACCTGCAGCCGGAAAGCAGCCACGACTGGTATGAGGTGCGTGAGAAGGCCCGCCGTGGCGAGCTGCAGGCGGTGATGGGCATTCCCGCCGATTCGCGCTATCTGGGGCCGGACTGGGTGTTCAGCCAGCCCTTCATCAGTGTGCCGAACGTGATCGTCAGCCGCGTCGACAGCCCTGCACTGCTGGGCCTGTCGGACCTGCAGGGCAAGCGTGTGCTGCTGTCCGATCCCGAGCGCGTGCGGGGTTACGTACTGCAGCAGGCACCGCAGGCCCGGATCATGGCGGCACGCAGTGCGGAGCAGGCGATGCAGCGGCTGCTTGATGGCGACGCCGATGCCTACGTGGGCAATCTGGCGCTGGTCGACCACCTGCTGCGCACCCGTTTCCCCGGCCGCCTGCAGGTCGCAGCGCCGGCAGGCTTCAACGATCAGCTGGTGCTGGCCGTGGAGCGCCGGCATGCCGCGCTGGCGACCACCTTCGACCGCCTGCTGCTGCAGATCACGCCGCGCAAGCATGAGGCGCTGCGGGGTGATTGGCTGGCGGTGGAGTATCGCCATGGCGTTGACTGGAAAAGCGTGCTGCGCTGGGGCCTGCCACTGCTGCTGGTACTGCTGACCGCGCTGTTGGTGCACAGCATCGGCTACTGGCGCCTGCGCCGCGAAGTGGCTGGGCGGCGTCATCTGGAACAGCGGCTGGCCGAGGTTACCGACAACCTGCCTGCGGTGGTCTATCAGGCACGCCGCGACGCCAATGGCATGCTCAGCTTCCCGTTCATCGCCGGCGATCTGCAGGCGTTGTTCGGCATCAGCCGGCAGCAGGCCGAGCAGGACGCCAGGACACTGCTGGAACGCATTGAAGAAGACGATCGCGCACACATTCTGCAGGCCGTCGAACAGGCCGCGCGCCAGTTCGCGCCGCTGATCCTCGAGTTCCGCCTGCGCGCCGAGGGCGAAGGCGCGCGCTGGGTGCGCAGCGAGGCCCATCCGTATGCCACGGAAGCCGGCGCGGTGACCTGGAGTGGCTACTGGGTGGATGTCAGCGAAGCACGTGCACAGGCCGACGCTCTGGTTACGGCCAAGGCCGAGGCCGAGCAGGCGGCGGAAGCGAAGTCGCGCTTCCTGGCGACCATGAGCCATGAAATCCGCACGCCGATGAGTGGCGTGCTGGGCATGCTGGAAGTACTGGCGCATTCGCCGCTGGACGCCGAACAGCAGCGCATCCTGGGGGTGATCGAAGACTCGGCGCAGATGCTGCGGCAGATCCTGGACGACATCCTCGACTACTCACGGCTGGAGGCTGGCGCACTGCGCCTGGAGCCGGTGCCGCAGCCGCTGCGGCCGTTGCTGGAAAGTGTGTGCCGCCTGCTCTCCGCGCAGGCCAGTGCACGTGGGTTGGCGCTGCACGTGCAGATCGATCCGCAGTTGGCGCCGGCCCACGAAGTGGATGGCGTGCGCCTGCGCCAGATCGTGTTCAACCTGCTCAGCAACGCCATCAAGTTCACCGCGCAGGGCGAGGTTCGCCTGCAGCTGGACGTGGTGGGGCCGACCAGCGAGGAAGGGGGGCAGCCACTGTGCCTGAGCGTCACCGATACCGGCATCGGCATCGCACCGGAACAGCTGCAGCACCTGTTCGCGCCGTTCACCCAGGCCGGCGCCTACATCCAGCGTGACCACGGCGGCACCGGGCTGGGCCTGAGCATCTGCCAGCGCCTCGTGCAGATGATGGACGGCGAGCTGGCGTTGCACAGCACGCTGGGCGAGGGCACCCGCGCCGAGGTGCGGCTGTCGCTGGTGGAGGCCGGCAGCGGCGATGTCGAGGCGCTGGTGGCCGAGCAGGATCAGGCGGCGCTGCTGCCCGCGCCGCTGCGCGAGGCACGGGTGCTGGTGATCGAGGACCACCCGACCAACCAGGCCATGATGGCCTGGCGCTTGCAGCAGCTGGGCGTGCCGCATGTGATGGTCGGCGATGGCCAGCAGGGACTGGATCGTCTGGCATTGGAACATTTCGACCTGGTGATCACCGACTGCCGGATGCCGGTGCTGGATGGCTTCGGCTTCACCCGCCTGCTGCGCGAACGCGAAGGCCGCAATGGCCAGCCCCGGCTGACCGTGCTGGCGCTGACCGCCAGCGTGCTGGATGACGATGCACGTCGTTGCCGCGAGGCGGGCATGGACGAGGTGCTGGCCAAACCGTTGTCGCTGGCCACGCTGCGCGCCGCGCTGCTGCGCTGGTTGCCGCAGGCGCAGGGCCAGTCATTCGAGGCGCCGGTGGTCGAGGCGGCAGGCGACGATGGCGATGCGCTGCCCGATCTGGCGACGCTGCAGCAGCGCTTCGGCTCGCGCGCAGTGGCCGAGCAGCTGAGCGAGAGTCTGCTGCGCGCCAGTGAAGGTGATCTGGCGGCCGTGCAGCGTGCGCTGCAGGCCGGTGACCGCACGTCTGCCGCGCTGCACCTGCATCGTCAGGCCGGCGGGCTGGGCGCGGTGGGGGCAACGGGACTGGCCGGGCAGGCCAACGCACTGGTCGAGCGCCTGCAGGATGCGGCGGAAACCGATGTGGCGCCGTTGTTCACAGCAGTGGCGGAATTCGTGGCGCGGCTGCAGCAACAGCTGCAGCGCCTGGCTCACTGAGCCGACTGCTGCTGCAGGTAGGCGATCACCAGCGCGCGGCGTTCGGCGCTGGGGAAGGCGTTGTACATGCGCGTGCCGGGCACCAGGTGGGTTGGCGACTGCAGGAAGGTATCCAGGGTCTGCGCGGTCCAGGTGATATCGGCGCGGCGCATGCCGTCGGAATAGCCATAGTCCGGCAGGCTGCCAGCGCGGCGGCCGATCACGCCGTGCAGATTGGGTCCGAAGCGGTGGATGCCACCAGGTTGCACGGTGTGGCAGCCGGCACACAGTTCGAATGCGCGTTGCATGGCCTGCTGCTGCGCCTGTTGCGGCGTGGTTGGCGCCGCAGGCGGGCGCTGGCAGGCCGTGGCAGCCAGCGCCACGGCAACGGTGATGAGCAGGCGGAAAGCACGCATGGGCGGGCAGGATAGCGGTGCAGCGGAGCGGCCGGGCTGCGACACGCGGTCGCAGCCCGGAGCGATCACATGCCTGAGTAGTTCGGGCCGCCGCCGCCCTGCGGGGTCACCCAGACGATGTTCTGGGTCGGGTCCTTGATGTCGCAGGTCTTGCAGTGCACGCAGTTCTGCGCGTTGATCTGCAGGCGCGCGTTGTCGGCTTCGCCGACGAACTCGTACACGCCGGCCGGGCAGTAGCGGGCTTCCGGGCCTGCGTACTCGGCCAGGTTCACCTTCACCGGAATGCTGGGGTCCTTCAGCGTCAGGTGGCTGGGCTGGTTCTCGTCGTGGTTGGTGCTGCTGAGGAACACCGAGCTGAGACGGTCGAAGGTCAGCACGCCATCCGGCTTCGGGTAGGCGATGCGGGTGTGCTTGGCCGCCGGTTCCAGGCAGGCATGGTCCGGCATCGTGCGGTGCAGGGTCCACGGCGGGTTGCGCACGCCCAGCTTCGGCAGCAGCCACTGCTCCACGCCGGTCATCAGCGTGGCCACGGTCTGGCCCTTCTTGAACCACTGCTTGAAGTTCTTGGCCTGCTGCAGCTCGGTGAACAGCCAGCTGGCTTCGAAGGCCTTCGGATAGGCGCTCAGTTCGTCGTGCTGGCGGTCGGCAGCCAGTGCATCGAACGCGGCGTCGGCGCACAGCATGCCGGTCTTGATCGCGGCATGGCTGCCCTTGATGCGGCTGGCGTTGAGGTAGCCGGCCTCGCAGCCGACCAGCGCGCCACCGGGGAACACGGTCTTGGGCAGCGACAGCAGGCCGCCGGCGGTGATCGCACGCGCGCCGTAGCCGATGCGGGTGCCGCCTTCCAGGTGCTTGCGGATGGACGGGTGGGTCTTGAAGCGCTGGAACTCTTCGAACGGGCTCAGCCACGGGTTCCTGTAGTCCAGGCCGACCACGTAGCCGATGGCGACCTTGCCGCCGTCGGCGTGGTACAGGAACGCGCCGCCATAGGTATCGCTGTCCAGCGGCCAACCGGCGGCGTGCACCACCAGGCCCGGCTCATGCCTGGCCGGGTCGATCTGCCACAGGTCCTTGATGCCGATGCCGTAGGCCTGCGGGTCCTTGCCTTCGTCCAGCTTGTAGCGCGCGATCAGCTGGCGGCCGAGGTGGCCGCGAGCGCCTTCGGCGAAGATCGTGTACTTGGCCTGCAGCGCCATGCCGCGTTCGAACGCCGGGCCGATGCTGCCGTCCTTCTCGATGCCCATGTCGCCGGTGGCCACGCCGATCACTTCCCCGTTGTCGCCGTACAGCACCTCGGCTGCGGCGAAGCCGGGGAAGATCGCTACTTCCAGCGCTTCGGCCTGCTGCGCCAGCCAGCGGGTCACTTCACCCAGGCTGATGATGTAGTTGCCTTCGTTATGGAAGCACTCCGGCAGCAGCGCATTGGGCGTGCTGCGTGCGCCGGTTTCGCTGAGGAACAGGAATTCGTCGCGGGTGACCTTCTGCTTCAGCGGTGCGCCGCGCTCGGCCCAGTCCGGGAACAGCTCGTTCAGCGCGCGTGGATCCATCACCGCGCCGGACAGCACGTGCGCGCCCGGCTCGGAGCCCTTTTCCAGCACGCACACCGACAGTTCACGGCCGGCTTCGATCGCACGCTGGCGCAGGCGGATCGCGGTGGCCAGGCCGGCGGGGCCGGCGCCGACGATCACCACGTCGAACTCCATTACTTCACGCGGGGGCAGGGCGTTGGCTTCAGCGCTCATCGATTGCATGACTCGTGGGTAGTGCCGGCATCGGGGCCACCGGCGGTTGCCTGGGAATCGCGCGTGCAGCCACGAGCGAAACGGTTGTTTGAATGTGTCAGGGTACCGGGCCGCGCGTGATCGAGCTAGATCGACGATGTTCACACCCGGATTGCTGCAACGCAGCGTAGGGCCGCCGCTCTGGTGGGTGCCGACCTTGGTCGGCACGCTCTGCCCGGATGACCGACAATGGCCGGGTCCTGACTGCGCGTGAGTGCCATGGCTTTGCATCCGTACGATCTGTTCGATGTCCGTTCCCTGCTCAACGAGGAAGAGCGCGCGGTGCAGGAGAGCGTCGCCCGCTTCACCAACGAGCGCGTGCTGCCGATCATCGGCGATGCCTTCGACCAGGCCCGCTTCCCTTCAGAGCTGGTGCCGGAGATCGCCGCGCTGGGCCTGCTGGGCGCCACCCTGCCGGCCGAATACGGCGGCGGCGATCTGGGCGCGGTCAGCTATGGCCTGATCTGCCAGGAGCTGGAGCGCGGCGATTCAGGCCTGCGCAGCTTCGTCTCGGTGCAGAGCTCGCTGTGCATGTACCCGATCTATGCCTACGGCAGCGAGGAGCAACGCCAGCAGTGGTTGCCGGCGATGGCGCGCGGTGAGCTGATCGGCTGCTTCGGCCTGACCGAGGCACACGGCGGTTCCGATCCGGCCAGCATGAAGACCCGCGCGGTGCGTGACGGCAGCGACTGGCGCATCAGCGGCAGCAAGATGTGGATCACCAGCGGCCCGGTGGCCGACCTGGCCATCGTCTGGGCGCAGACCGAGGACGGCATCCAGGGCTTCGTGCTGGAAAAGGGCATGGCCGGCTTCACCACGCAGGAGATCAAGCACAAGATGAGCCTGCGCGCGTCGCTGACCGGCGCGTTGTTCTTCGACGACGTGCGCGTGCCCGACAGCCACCGCCTGCCGAACGTGAAGGGCCTCAAGGGCCCGCTGGGTTGCCTGACACAGGCCCGCTACGGCATCAGCTGGGGCCCGATCGGCGCTGCCATTGCCTGCCTGGATGAAGCGCTGGGCTATGCCAAGGAACGCGTGCTGTTCGGTCGCCCGCTGGCCGCCACGCAGAGCGCGCAGATCAAGCTGGCCGAAATGGCCCGCCGCATCACCACCGCGCAGCTGCTGGCGCTGCAGTTGGGCCGCCTGAAGGAGGCCGGCCAGCTGCAGCCGCAGCAGGTCAGCCTGGCCAAGTGGAACAACTGCCGCATGGCCATCGACATCGCCCGCGAGTGTCGCGATCTGCTGGGTGGTGCCGGTATCACCACCGAGCACGTGGCGATCCGGCATGCGTTGAACCTGGAATCGGTGATCACCTATGAAGGCACCGAGACCGTGCACCAGCTGGTGATCGGCCGCGAACTGACGGGGATCAACGCGTTCTAGGCGGCGCGGGGAACACCATCCACGCATGGCGTGGATCGACTGCACATGGCACCTGCCACGGCCACCTGGGATGTGCTTTGGTAGGTGCCAACCTTGGTTGGCACATTCCTTCAGCGCGCGACCGGGCATCGGTGCGGACCAAGGTCCGCACCCACCAGAAGCGATCCACAGCCATCAGAGGTTCTCGGCGGCTGCCTGGACCTGCCTTTGGTAGGTGCCAACCTTGGTTGGCACATTCCTTCAGCGCGCGACCAGGCATCGGTGCGGACCAAGGTCCGCACCCACCAGAAGCGGTCCGCGCCCACCAGAGCGGTCCACACCCACCTGAGGCGGTTTACGCCCCGCCGGCAAACCCATGCTGGCGCCAGGCTTCGTACATCACCACGGCCACGGTGTTGGAAAGATTGAGGCTGCGGTTGTCCGGCCGCATCGGCAGTCGCAGGCGGCGGCCATCGGGCAAGGCATCGAGCACGTCCTGCGGCAGGCCGCGGCTTTCCGGGCCGAACAGGAAGGCATCACCGTCTTCGAACGCCACGCTGTCATAGCGGACGCTGGCACGCGTACTGAGGGCGAACAGGCGCTTTGGTGCGATCCGCGCCAGCGCGGTGTCCAGGTCGGGGTGCACCTGCAGGCGCGAGTACTCGTGGTAGTCCAGGCCGGCGCGCTTGAGCTGCTTGTCTTCCAGTGCGAAGCCGAGCGGCTCGACCAGGTGCAGCTGCGCGCCGGTGTTGGCGCAGAGCCGGATCACATTGCCCGTGTTGGGCGGGATTTCCGGTTGGAACAGGATCACGTGGAACTGGGGCGCGGCATTCATCGGCGCAGTGTACCTGCGACGACCGCCGCCTTTACGGCGCACGCCCTGCACGGGGCAGGGCGGCACCGGTTACGGGCGCAGCAGGACCTGGGCGGTTTCGGTGGCCAGGGCCTGCAGGTCGGCGGCGCTCGGGCGCACCTGCAGGGCCGGCAGGTTGACGATGACCGAGTTGGCGACGTTGGTGGCAGCGGCAGCCAGGGTGGCGGCGTAGCGCTGCGCTTCCAGCTCGGCGGCCAGGGCGACGCGCTGTTCCAGGCTCGGGCGCACTTCCACCGAGGCCAGGGTGGTGATCGGCATCGCGGCGGCGACCGGGGCGGCGACGTAGCCGTAGCGCTCGGCCAGCTGGTCGGCGCTCGGGCGCACTTCCACGGTGGCCAGGGTCGGGATGCCGCTGGCCTGTTCCCAGGCCTGCTGGGCCAGCTGGTCGGCGGCCGGGCGGACCTGCACGGTGGACAGGGTCTTGATGGATTCGGAGGCCTGCACCGACGAAACAACCGCGGTGCCGGCGATCAGGGCGATGGCGATGGCAATGGTCTTGGCGTTCATGACGGGGCCTGTTTAGTGTTGGTGATCAGTGGTGTTGTAGTAAGGTAGTACACCGATTCTGGGCTTGCAAGGAAAATTTTCGGTTTCCTGCATTTGTTCAGTCTTCAGTCAGCTTTCGTCTGAAGCCCTTCTTGGCGCAGGAAGTACCAAGCAATCCCCGTGCCAACTTTTAGTTGTTGATTTGCAAGGGTTTTTGTTTGGCCGAGAAGTGTCCGGTGGGCGGACACCTGTCCATTCGATGTGCCGCGGACACTGTCCGGACGATGGCTGCCGGTGCATGTGACCGCCCAGGACACGGCGGCGCGCGACCGCGGATGGTGCACAGGGGCAAACACCCCCAGTGACTGCCGACCGATTCCTGCCGCTGCGTGCGCAGGCTAGGATCGGGGTTCACCTATGTGACCAAGGATCCGGATATGTCTCTCGCCCTTCGCCCGCGCGCTGCACTGCTGGCCGTCGCCCTCAGCACCGCCCTGGGCTCGCTTGCGCCCACTCCTGTGTTGGCCGCCAAGCCGGCGGCACCGGCCAAGGTCGATATCCCGTATGAGCAGTTCACCCTGCCCAACGGCCTGCGCGTGATCGTGCACACCGATCGCAAGGCACCGATCGTCGCGGTCAACGTCTGGTACCACGTGGGCAGCAAGGATGAACCGGCCGGCCGCACCGGCTTCGCGCACCTGTTCGAGCATTTGATGTTCCAGAGCAGCGAAAACCACGACGGCGAGTACTTCGAGCCGTTCAAGCAGGTCGGCGCCACCGGCCAGAACGGCACCACCAACACCGACCGCACCAACTACTTCGAGAACGTGCCGACCACCGCGCTGGACATGGCGCTGTGGATGGAGTCGGACCGCATGGGCCATCTGGTGGGTGCGATCGACCAGGCCGCGCTGGACGAGCAGCGCGGCGTGGTGCAGAACGAGAAGCGCCAGGGCGAGAACCAGCCCTACGGCCAGGCCTGGGACCAGATCAACAAGGCGCTGTATCCGGTCGGCCACCCGTACCACCACGGCGTGATCGGCTCGATGAACGATCTCAACGCGGCCTCGCTGGACGACGTGAAGACCTGGTTCCGCACCTGGTATGGCCCGAACAACGCGGTGCTGGTGCTGGCCGGTGACATCGATCTGGCCACCGCCAAGGAGAAGGTCGCCAAGTACTTCGGCAGCATCCCCGCTGGCCCGACCATGGCGCAGCCGGCGGTGAACGTGGCCAAGCGCAGTGCCGATACCCGCGAGACGATGACCGACAAGGTGCCGCAGGCACGCATCTACCGCGCCTGGAACGTGCCGCAGGTCGGCACCGCCGACATCGACCAGTTGCAGCTGTTCTCCGAAGTGCTGGGCGGCGCCAAGTCCTCGCGCCTGAGCCAGCGCCTGCAGCACCAGGACAAGCTGGTGGACAGCATCGGCTCGGGCCTGTCGACGTCTCAGCTGGGCTCCAACTTCGTGATCGTGGCGACCGTGAAGCAGGGCCAGGACCCGGCCAAGGTCGAGAAGATCATCGACGAGGAACTGGACCGCCTGATCAAGCAGGGCCCGACCGCGGCCGAGCTGGCGCGCGCCAAGACCGGCGCCCGCGCCGGCTTCATCCGTGGCATCGAGCGCATCGGTGGCTTCGGTGGCAAGGCCGATGCGCTGGCCGAGTGCGCGGTGTTCACCGGCGACCCGGGCTGCTTCCGCACCTCGCTGGCCAACATCGAGAAGGCCAGTGCCGCCGATCTGAGCCGCCTGGGTGCACAGTGGCTGGACAAGGGCAGCCACACCCTGGTGATCGCACCGGGTGAGCGCGTGGCGCTGAAGGAAGATCCAAGCCAGACGCCGAAGCCGTTCACCGTGCCGGCGGTGGACCCGAAGTACAGCACCCTGCCGGAGCAGGTGGACCGCAAGGCCGGCGTGCCGCAGACCCGCGAGTTCCCGCAGCTGAAGTTCCCGGCACTGCAGCGCGCCACCCTGAAGAACGGCACCCAGGTGATCCTGGCCGAACGCCATGAGATTCCGGTGGTGCAGTTCAGCTACCAGTTCCCGGGCGGCTTCAGCGCCGACCAGGGCCGCAAGCCGGGCACCGCCAACTTCACCATGAGCCTGATGACCGAAGGCGCCGGCAAGCTCGGTTCGCTGGCCTTCGCCGATGCCGCCGACGCACTGGGCGCCAGCCTGGATGCTTCGGCCGGCCTGGATTCGATGAGCGTGGACCTGTCGGCACTGAAGGAGAACCTGGCACCGTCGCTGGCGCTGTACCGCGACCTGCTGCGCGAACCGCGTTTCGAGCAGGGCGAGATCGACCGGGTCAAGGCGACCTGGATCGCCGGCATCCAGCAGGAGAAGGTGAACCCAGGCGCGGTGGCGATGCGCGTGCTGCCGCCGCTGCTGTACGGCAAGGGCCACCCGTACGCCATTCCGTTCACCGGCAGCGGCGACGAAGCGGCAATCAACGGCCTGACCCGCGAGGACCTGGTCGACTTCCACCACGACTGGCTGCGCCCGCAGAACGGCACCCTGATCGTGGTCGGTGACACCACCCTGGCCGAGATCGTGCCGCTGCTGGACAAGCAGCTGGGCGACTGGAAGGCTGCGGGCGATGCCCCGCAGGTGAAGGCCGCCACCGACGTCGCATTGCCGAAGGGCCCGCGCGTGTTCCTGATCGACCAGCCGGGCGCGGTGCAGGCCAACCTGTTCGCCGGCCAGGTGGTGCCGCCGTCCAGCGCCGCCAGTTCGACCCGCTTCGATATCGCCAACGGCGTGATCGGTGGCGACTTCACCTCGCGCCTGAACATGAACCTGCGCGAGGACAAGCACTGGTCGTACGGCGCGCGCAGCAGTGCGACCAACTCGGTGGGCCAGCGCCCGTGGATGGCCAGCGCGCCGGTGCAGATCGACAAGACCGGCCCGGCGCTGGCGGAAATGCGCAAGGAGATCGCCGCGTTCGCCGACGGCAGCAAGCCGGCCACCGCCGCCGAGGTCAACCGCATCCGCAACATCCAGACCCTGAGCCTGCCCGGTGCCTACGAGACCGCCAGCGCGGTGGCGTCGACCATCGGTTCGATCGTGCAGTTCAAGCGTCCGGATGACTACGTGCTGCGTCGCAAGGCCGAGATCGAGGCGATGACCCCGGCGCAGGTGCAGCAGGCAGCCGCCGAGATCAAGCCGCAGGCGCTGACCTGGGTGGTGGTGGGTGACCTCAAGCAGACCGAAGCGGCCGTGCGCGCGCTGAACCTGGGCGAGGTGACGGTGATCGACGCCGAAGGCAACCC
>NZ_JAOCFV010000048.1:0-34397 GCF_029842145.1 Stenotrophomonas sp. GD03794 | reverse complement strand
TCGACCAAGGTCGACACCTACCAACAGCCGTGGGGACCTGTCGAAGGTGGGGCACTGTGGGTTTGCGGGGTGTGAGCGGCATGGATGCCGCGACCAAGCCCCCATGGACGGGTTTACGGCGTCCCCGCAAACCCACAGTGCCCCGCCATCCCACGGATAGCCCGCTTTTGCCGTGGCTCTGGCTCCGGCCTCGGCAGGTGCAGGGCGCAGCCCTGCCGAACACCCTTTACAGCGGCAGGGGCGCCTGCGCCGGATCGATCCGGCCTTCGCCGCGGGTGATCTTCTTGAACTCGGCGCGGCTGACCGACACGTAGCGGTCGTTGCCACCGATCTCCACCTGCGGGCCGTCCTGCACCGCGTGCCCATGCTCGTCCACGCGCACCGTCATCGTCGCCTTCTTGCCGCTGTGGCAGATGGTCTTGATCTCCTGCATCTCGTCGGCCCAGGCCAGCAGGTACTGGCTGCCTTCGAACAGCTCGCCGCGGAAGTCGGTGCGCAGGCCGTAGCACAACACCGGAATGCGCAGCTGGTCGACCACTTCGCTGAGCTGCCAGACCTGGGCGCGGGTCAGGAACTGCGCCTCGTCCACCAGCACGCAGCCCATCGGGCCGTTGGCTGCCAGATCCTGCTCGACCCAGCGCTGCAGGTCGGTATCGCGGTCGAAGGCCATGCCGTCCGCACGCAGGCCGATCCGCGAGGCGACCACGCCGGCGCCGGCACGATCGTCCAGGCGCGGGGTCAGGATCGCCACCCGCATGCCGCGCTCGCGGTAGTTGTGGGCGCTCTGCAGCAGGGTGGTGGTCTTGCCGGCATTCATTGCCGAATAGTAGAAGTAGAGCTTGGCCATCGACGGATTGTACGCCGCAGCCCCGCTTCGCCGAAGCCGTTCAGCAACCCCACCGGCGACCGGCTGTGGTCGTCACCCGGCCCCGCTACAATCCCCATCCCATGCACGGTCTCAATCCCCCCCAAGCCGCCGCCGTCCTGCACATCGAAGGTCCGTTGCTGGTGCTCGCCGGCGCGGGCAGCGGCAAGACGCGCGTGATCGTGGAAAAGATCGCCCACCTGATCGGCTGCGGCCGCTATCCGGCGCGCCGCATCGCGGCGATCACCTTCACCAACAAGTCGGCCAAGGAAATGCGCGAGCGCGTGGCCAAGCGCCTGCGCGAGCAGGACGCCGACGAGGTGACCATCTGTACCTTCCATGCGCTGGGCCTGAAGTTCCTGCAGATCGAGCACGCCGCGGTGGGCCTCAAGCGCGGCTTCTCGATCTTCGATGCCGACGATGCCGCCGCGCAGATCAAGGACCTGATGTACGGGGCCAAGCCCGATGACATCGAGGACATGAAGAACCTGGTGTCGCGCGCGAAGAACGCCGGCCTGTCGCCCGAACAGGCGATGGCCGCCGCGCGCAGCAATCGCGAGAAGGAAGCGGCCAGCGTCTACGAGCGTTACCAGCTGCGGTTGACCGCGTTCAATGCAGTCGACTTCGACGACCTGATCCGTTTGCCGGTGCAGATCCTGGAGGAGAACCCGGAGATCGCGCTGGCCTGGCGTGAGCGCATCGGCTACCTGCTGGTGGACGAATGCCAGGACACCAACGATGCGCAGTACCGGCTGCTCAAGCAGCTGGCCGGCGACAAGGGCAACTTCACCTGCGTGGGTGACGATGACCAGTCGATCTATGCCTGGCGCGGCGCCAATCCGGAAAACCTGCAGCAGATGGGGCGCGACTATCCCACGCTGGAGATCATCAAGCTGGAGCAGAACTACCGCTGCTCCAACCGCGTGCTGCGCGCGGCCAATGCGCTGATCGCCAACAATCCGCACGAGCATCTGAAGAAGCTGTGGAGCGACCAGGCCGACGGCGAGCGCATCCGCGTGTGGGAGTGCCGCAACAGCGAGCACGAAGCGGAAAAGGTCGCTGCCGAGATCGCCTTCGTGGCGCAGTCGCGCAATGTGCCGTGGAGTGATTTCTGCATCCTGTTCCGCGGCAACTTCCAGTCGCGCCCGCTGGAAAAGGCGATGCAGCTGCTGCGCATCCCGTATCACCTGACCGGCGGCACCATGTTCCTGGAACGCCAGGAAGTGAAGGACACGCTGGCCTGGTTGCGGCTGCTGGTGAACCCCGACGACGACACCGCGTTCATGCGTGCGGTGCAGTCGCCCAAGCGCGACGTCGGTGCCGGCACGCTGGCCAAGCTGGCCGAGCTGGCGCAGGAAAAGGACATGCCGATGGCACAGGCCGCCGAGGCGATCGGCGCCCTGCAGCAGTTGCCGCCGCGCGCGGCCAACAGCCTGGCGCGCTTCACCGACATCCTGCGTGACCTGCGTGCACAGACCCGGCAGGTCACTTCCGGCGACATGATCCGCAAGGTCGCCAAGGAATCCGGCCTGCTCAGCGAGCTGCGCCAGCAGGCCAAGGAAGAGGCCAGCTACCAGCGTCGCGCCAACAACATCGAGGAACTGGCGCAGTGGTTCGAGGGTGGCCCACGTGGTGCTACCGCCGCCGACCTGGCCGGCCAGCTGGCGCTGCTGTCGCGCAGCGACAAGGACGAGGGCGGCAACCAGGTGCGCATGATGACCATGCATGCTTCCAAGGGCCTGGAATTCCCGTACGTGTTCATCGTCGGCTGCGAGGATGGCGTGCTGCCGCACCAGGTCAGCCTGGACGAGGGCAACCTGCAGGAAGAGCGGCGCCTGCTGTACGTGGGCATCACCCGCGCCAAGATCCAGCTGTGGATGAGCTACAGCAAGCTGACCCGCAAGTTCGGCGAGCACGTGCGGCTGAAGCCGAGCCGGTTCTTCGAGGAGATTCCGGCCGAGGAGATCCAGCGTGATGGCGCCGATCCGGTGGCGGATGCGGTGCGCAAGAAGGAACGGGCGAGTGCGGGGCTGGCGGCGATCGAGGCGCTGTTCGATTGACCGGCGAACGGCGCAGCCCCTCGTGGCTGGCGTCGTCCGCAGTGCATTCGTGAGCGGGCCAGGCGGGTGGGCTGGGCGGGACACGCCGTAAACCCGTCCTTGGGGGCTCGGCCGCGGCTTGCTCGTGTGCGCTGTCCTGCGCACACGGCAAGACCGGGGTTGGGCGTCCTGCCCAACCCGCCCGAGGCATGCCTCGGGCCCATGCCGCGGACGGTCCCGCCCAGCCCACCCGCCCGGCCTCTGACAGGTTCCGTGCGCGCCAGCCACGGAAAAGAAAAAAGAAAATCAAAAGCAACAGCAGCAGCCGGGGGCTGAGGCAGAATCGGGGTTTCGGCTGGAGGTCTGCGCGTGCATCCCATCGAAAGTGAACGCCTGCGCCTGCGTGCGATTGAACCTGATCGCGATGCGGCGCCGATGCTGGCGCTGTTGAATGATCCGGGCTTCGTGCGCTTCATCGGTGATCGAGGCGTGCGTACGCAGCAGGAGGCGCGCGACTACGCGGCGATGCGGGTACTGCCGGCCTATGCGCTGCATGGCTATGGCATGTATGCCATCGAGCGGCTGGCCGATGGTGCCTGGCTGGGCAATGCCGGGCTGGTGCGGCGGGATGGCCTGCCGGGGCCGGATATCGGCTATGCGGTGCTGTCGGAATTCGCCGGGCAGGGCTACGCCGGTGAGGCGGCGCGGGCGGTGTTTGCCTATGCGCGCGCGGAGCTGGGCCTGCACGATCTGTATGGCATTACCGACTTGGACAATATGGTGTCCGGGAAGATCCTGCTGGGGCTGGGCATGGAGGAGCGTGGGGTGATCCAGCTGCCGGGCGTGGACAGCCCGAGCCGGCTGTATGCCACGCCGGGTGCGGTGGCGGTACCCATCGGGGGGCATGACGCATCTGGACAAGCCGAATGAGGATTCTTGCATTTGGCGATAAACCGGCGAGTCGTCCGGTTCGCCGCCGATGCTTCCGGGTTTCATGAGGATGACCCACCTGCTGCGTTGGGCAGCGCTGTGGTCATTCCCGAAACCCGGAAACTCCAGGAGTTCTCATGAAGCTCATGCCTTTGGTCACGACGATGCTGTTGAGCGTGGTATCCGCGTCTGCATCTGCGTTCACGCTTCCCCAGATGAGTGACCTTTCACCGCACTCGAGCACGCAGGCCTGCCAGGGCGCGTGGAACGCGTCATCAGCCAGCCGCAGTTGCCATGTCAACCGTATTGATGGACGACCCGGCACGCAGTGCTACGTCGATGTCAGGTGTGTGCGCAACAACGGCAGCCAGCTGACCAATCAGTACACGATGGAGGAATGGGGCGTGCGCGCGCTTGCGAACTGCGATGGCTTCCTGAGAGTGGGAGGCTGCTGAACCGCCGATCGGTCCCGGGCGGATTGGTCCCGAGGGGGTGCCGGCCGGTGGCCGGCACTACCCTGCGGCTGCGCCTCAGTTACCGCGCAGTTCGGCCAGCTGCGCCTGCAGCTCGGCCACGGCCGCTTCCAGCTGGGCCACGCGCTCGGCCAGGCCTGGATCGGCCGCATCGCTGCCACCGCCGCTGCTGGCGTACCTGGCCGCAAGCGCCGCGCCATCCACTTCACCGCACAGCAGGTGCATGTAGCGGTCTTCGCGCTGGCCGCTGGCGCGCGGCAACACCACCAGCAGCGCGCGCTGCTGCAGGCGCTCGATGGCGTGGCGGGCTTCGTCGGCGTCGGCGAAGCGGTGCAGGCGCTCGCTGCGCGTGACCAGTTCGCCCAGGGTCTGCGGCCCACGCAGCAGCAGCATCGCCAGCAGCACGGTCTGCTGCCGGGTCAGGTCCAGCGCAGCCTGCAGGCGGTGCTCGTAGCGGTCGGCACGCGAAGAGAAGTGCTGGCGGGCCAGGCCCAGTGTCTCCAGTTGGCGCAGCGCGTGCTGCACGCTCCCGGCGTCGACGTTCATCACCGGCTCGCGGGCGGTCTTCTGGTTGGCGGCCGACTGGGCGGCGTTGACCGTCAGCGGGTAGGTGTCCGGGGTGGTCGCCTCCTTCTCCACCAGACAGCCCAGCAGGCGGGCCTGCACGGCGTCGAGCAGGGGGACGTCGGGGGTCTGGACGGAATCGGTCATGGCGGCCTCCGGAAGGGCAACGGGTCAACCGCCAAGCATAGCCGTCCCCGGGCCGGCTTTGCCGGTAAAATGCGCCGGTATATCTGATTGCCGGTGAATCCATGCGTCGTCCTGTTTCCCTGTCCCTGACCCTGCTCGCCACCGCGGCGCTGGGCCTGTCCGCCTGCAAGCGCGTGGATGTGCCTACTGCCGAAGCCACTGCGCCGGAGGCCCCGGCCGCCGCTGCCAAGGCCGATGGCGCGCTCGATGCCACTGCCAACGACAACCTCAATGCGGTGCTGTGGATGCAGCGTGCGCAGGAGTACAAGGCGATCACCGAGCAGACCTACCGTGCCGCCGCCGACCACCTGGATGCCGCGCTGAAGGAAGCCCACTGGGATGCGCTGGTGCCGGAAGAACGCGGCAACGAGGCCAAGGGCCTGAAGCCGGCCGTGGTGCTGGACGTGGATGAGACCGTGCTGGACAACTCGCCCTACCAGGCGCGCCTGGTCCGCGACGGCAAGGAATACGACGAGCTGACCTGGGACCAGTGGGTGGCCGAAAAGAAGGCCAAGGCCATTCCGGGCGTGGTTGATTTCGCCAAGGCCGCCAACGCCAAGGGCGTGACCCTGCTGTACATCTCCAACCGTGCCGTGCACCTGAAGGACGCGACCCTGGCCAACCTGCGCGAGCAGGGCCTGCCGGTGGCCGATGACAGCGTGTTCCTGGGCCTGGGTACCGTGGTCGAAGGCTGTGAGCAGGCCGGCAGCGAGAAGAACTGCCGCCGCCGCCTGGCCGGGCAGAAGTACCGCGTGCTGATGCAGTTCGGTGACCAGCTGGGCGACTTCGTGGAAGTGACCGCCAACACCAATGAAGGCCGTGACGCCCTGCTGCAGCAGTACCACGACTGGTTCGGCGAGCGCTGGTGGATGCTGCCGAACCCGACCTACGGCGGCTTCGAGCCGGCGCAGTTCAACAACGACTACAGCCAGTCGCGCCAGGCCCGCCACGACGCCAAGCGCGCCGCCCTGGACTACGCACCGTGAGCCGCGCGCCGCTGCCGCTGCGCGATGACGAGCGCCTGATCTTCGCGCTGGACGTGCCTGATCGCGTGCAGGCGCTGGAGTGGGTCGATCGCCTCGGCGACAGCGTGGCGTTCTACAAGATCGGCATGGAACTGCTCGCCTCCGGCGAGTACTTCCAGGTGCTGGACGAGCTGGCCCGCCGCGACAAGCGCGTGTTCGTCGACCTGAAGTTCTTCGACATTCCGGCCACCGCCGCGGCGGTGATCAAGCGCCTGTCGCAGTGGCCGGTCAGCTACGCCACCATCCACGGCTGGCACCCGACGATGATGGAAGCCTGCGCCGCCGCCAACAGCGGTGACATGCGCCTGCTGGCGGTGACCGTGCTGACCTCGATGGGCCGTCCGGACCTGGCGCAGATGGGCATCGATCGTGAACCGGTCGACGTTGTGGTTGAGCGCGCGCTGGCTGCCCAGGCCGCAGGCATCGATGGCGTGATCGCCTCGGGGCAGGAAGCCGGCCCGATCCGCGCCGCTACCGGCGCCGGGTTCTCGATCGTCTGTCCGGGCATCCGCCCCGGCGGCCCGGTCGGCGATGACCAGAAGCGTACCGTTGGCGTAGCCCAGGCCTTTGCCGATGGCGCCGATGCCATCGTGGTCGGTCGCCCGATCCGCCTGGCCGCCGATCCGCAGGTTGCGGCCCGGGCCATCCAGCAGGAAATCGCGTCGGCGTTGGCTACGCGCTGAGATTCCGCTGCGCAGTCTGCAGGCCCGAACGCCATCCCGACCCGCGCGGGATGGCGTTTTTGCATCCGCCGAAGGACCGGTTGTGCCCGAATCGCCGCAAAACCTGCCGTAGATTTCATGGCCCCGGCGCAAGGCATCAGGCTACCCAATAAAATCAATGATTTATATGACACTACGTGAAGTATTGCCTTAACTTGAGCGGCAGCGTAGGATCGCCGCCATCCGGTCCTCGGACCGGACATGTGCCACAACACTGTCCACCGGCCCTGCGCCGGCTTGAAGAGCCTGTGATCCTCGTGATCCCGGCTCTTTTTTTATTCCGATCAGTGACTTGCACAAGCAACCGCGGAAACCGTGACGTCCCGGCTTGCCGCTGTCACGTCGCAGGCCGCAAGATGCGGACCGGTCCGGGGAGTCCGAGTGAATGAGCGTGGCAGTGCGAGGAAGGTCTGCGCGTGGATGGGGGCTGGCAGCCATGCTGTTGCTGGCCGTGGCCGCCTGCCGTGAATCGGTCAACGATCCGGCCAAGCCGGCGGCCGAGCCGGTTGCGGCGGTGCAGGCGATGGCCCTGCGCCTGGCCGAAGACGATCTGGTCGGCTACGCGAAGCTGTCGGTACCGCCGAACCAGTACCAGCGCCTGCAGCAGGCCTGGGCCGAGGGCCACAGCCAGTGGCCGCTGACCGAACTGCCACTGGGCGACCAGCTGCTGCCGATGCTGGCCGCACTGCGCAAGCCCAATGCCGGTGCCGAACTGCAGCGCAGCTTCGATCGCCAGCTGGCTGGCCAGGCCAGCGCCGTACGCCAGGCCGCGCAGTCGATGGGCAACTTCGGCGTGCAGTACCTGCGCCACCAGAAGGGCTATACGCCCGGCCAGCAGGCCCATTACATCGCCCTGGTCGAAACCCTCGCCAGCTGGGCGCAGGGCGCGCCGATCAGTGACCGTGCGCGTGCACGCAGCACGATCGCCGCGCTGGTGGGCGCCGCCGGCAAGGTCGGCTTCGATGACGAGGCCGGCCTGCAGGCCGCGGGCATGGAAGGCAGCCTGCAGCAGCTGGCGCCGTTCATCCACACCCTCAAGGCGGTGCTGGGCAGCTACGGGTTGGGCGTGGATGACGCGCTGCGCAGCGTGCGGGGCGAGCTGCTGTCGGTGGAAGGCGACAACGCGCTGGTGCGCCTGCACTACGATCTGGCGGGGCGCGAGATGAGCCTGCAGCTGCCGCTGAGCCGGCGCGAGGGCCATTGGTACCTGACCCGCACCCTGGCCGACACCGATGCCCTGCTGCGCAAGGCCGACGCGGCCCGTGCCGCAGCGGCGCCGGCACCGGCCGAGACCCCGCCCGAGGGTGGGGAAGCGGCAACACTGCCGCCTAAGCCATAATGGCGCCGATGTCGAAACAGAACCCGCTGCCGTTCCCCGGCGAAGAATCCCAGTCGACGCCCGCCGATACGGTGCCGGCGTCCCCCTCGACCGGTACCGGCCCGAACCCGGTACCGCCGCCCGCGCACGCGCGTCCGGCCGGCCGCCGCCCGCTGTGGGCTCGGCTGCTCGGCCGCCTGGTCGAGCCGTGGCTGTCGCTGAAGATCGAGCCGGAAGACCCGGGCCAGTACAACGATGGCCGCCCGGTCATGTACGTGCTGGAAGACTACGGCCTGTCCAATGCGCTGATCCTGGACAAGGCCTGCCGCCAGGCCGGCCTGCCGTCGCCGCTGGTGCCGCTGGCCGGTGACCCGACCGGCCGCAAGCGCGCCTACCTGGCGCTGTCGCGGCGCAGCTCCAGCAACTCGCTGATTCCCGAGCAGCGCGGCGCCAAGACCCACTCCGATTCGCTGGCCAAGGTGCTGCAGGCCCATCGCGTGCGCGATGACCTGGACGTGCACCTGGTGCCGGTGTCGATCTTCGTCGGTCGCGCGCCGGACAAGCAGAGCGGCTGGTTCGCCGTGCTGTTCTCGGAAAACTGGGCGCTGGTCGGCCGCTTCCGCCGCCTGCTGGCGGTGCTGCTCAACGGCCGCAGCACCATCGTCCGCTTTGCCCCGCCGATCTCGCTGCGCAGCACCGTGGACGAAGGCCTGGAGCCGGAGCGCACGGTGCGCAAGCTGCAGCGCGTGCTGCGTACCCATTTCCGCCGCATCCGTGAATCGGTGATCGGCCCCGACCTGTCGACGCGGCGCCTGCTGGTCGACCAGGTGCTGGCGGCCGAACCGGTGCGCGAAGCGATCGCCGCACAGGCCAAGCGCGACAATTCGAAGCCGGCCGATGCCTGGAAGAAGGCGCACGCCTACGCCTGGGAAATCGCCGCGGACTATTCCAGCCCGGTGGTGCGCTCGGCCAGCTTCATGCTCAGCCACGTGTGGAACCGCATCTATGCGGGCGTGCTGGTGCACCACCTGGACAAGTTCAAGGCCGCCGCGCCGGGCCATGAAGTGGTCTACGTGCCCAGCCACCGCAGCCACATGGACTACCTGCTGCTGTCGTACCTGCTGTACGACCGTGGCATCGTGCCGCCGCACATCGTGGCGGGCATCAACCTGAACCTGCCGGTGGTCGGCACCCTGCTGCGCAAGGGCGGTGCGTTCTTCATCCGCCGCTCGATCCGTGGCAACGCGCTGTACTCGGCGGTGCTCAGCGAATACGTCGCGCAGCTGGTGGCCGGTGGCTACTCGCTGGAGTACTTCGTCGAAGGCGGCCGCTCGCGTACCGGCCGATTGCTGCAGCCCAAGGGCGGCATGATCTCGATGACGCTGCGCGCGTTCCTGCGCCAGCCGCGCAAGCCGGTGCTGTTCCAGCCCATCTACATCGGCTACGAGAAGCTGATGGAGGGCGGCAGCTACCTGGACGAACTGTCCGGCCGGCCGAAGGAAAAGGAATCGATCTGGTCGCTGCTGTGGGGCATCCCCAAGGTGCTCAAGCAGAACTACGGCCAGGTGGTGGTGAACTTCGGCGAACCGATCGCACTGAACGACGTGCTGGCCGAGAAGGCGCCGGAGTGGAAGGGCGAGGCAGTCTCCGAGGACGAGAAGCCGGCGTGGCTGTCGACCACGGTGGATACGCTGGCCGAACGCATCCAGGTGCGTATCAACGGCGCCGCCGACGTCAACCCGATCAACCTGCTGGCGCTGGCCCTGCTGTCCACGCCGAAGCACGCGATGGGCGAGGCCGACCTGATCGCGCAGATCGAGCTGTGCAAGACCCTGCTGGTCGAGATGCCGTATTCGGACCGGGTGACGGTGACCCCGCACTCGCCGGAGCGGATCATCGCCCACGCCGAGGAAATCAACGTCCTCACCCGCATCAAGCACCCGCTGGGCGACGTGCTCAGCGTCAGCGGCGATACCGCGGTGCTGCTCAGCTACTTCCGCAACAACGTGGTGCACCTGTTCACCGCCTCGTCGTGGGTGGCCTGCTGCTTCCAGAACAACCGCCGCATGAGCCGCACCGGCCTGGTCCAGCTGGGCCGTACGGTGTACCCGTTCCTGCAGGCCGAGCTGTTCCTGCCGTGGAGCGAGGACGAGTTCGCCCAGCGCATCGACCGGACCATCGATGTGTTCGTGCGCGAAGGCCTGCTGCAGAACGTCAACGATGACGACGGCGGCATCCTCGCGCGCAATACGGGGCAGACCGACGAGGTATTCCGCCTGCGTGCGATCGGCCATTCGCTGCAGCAGGCGTTCGAGCGCTATTACATCGCCATCTCGGTGCTGGTGAAGAACGGCCCCGGCGTGCTCGGCGCTGCCGAGCTGGAAAGCCTGTGCCAGCAGGCCGCGCAGCGGCTGAGCCTGCTGTATGCACCGGCGGCACCGGAGTTCTTCGACAAGTCCCTGTTCCGCGGCTTCATCCAGAAGCTGCGCGAGCTGCGCCTGGTGTGGCCGGACGAGAACAGCAAGCTGCTGTTCGACGAACGCCTGGATGCCTGGGCCAAGGACGCCAAGTTCATCCTCGGCCGCGAGCTGCGCCACACCATCGAACGGGTCAGCCCGGAAGCGGCACGCCCGGACGAGCCTGCGCCGCAGGATTGAAAGCAGCGCCGGGCGATGCGGTGGGTGTGGACCTTGGTCCACACCTTCCAGCCGTGCCAACCAAGGTTGGCACCTACCAGAGCAGTAGGCCAACCAAGGAGGGCACCCACGAGGGCCGTCTTTAGGCCGGTTCGTCGGGAATCTGCAGGCTTTCCAGCCTGGCGATGCAGTCCTTCAGCTGCAGCTTGCGCCGCTTCAGGCGCTTGGACTCCAGCTCATCCTCGCCATTGGCCGCCATGCGGGTGATCTGTTCATCCAGCAGGCGGTGCTCGGCGCGCAGGGCGGCGAGGTGCTCGACGATCTCGGCGGGGCTGTAGGTGTCCACAGCCTCCGAGCATACACAGCGTTGATGACTGCCGGGAGAGGGGAATCCCGACCCCCGGCCGGGGCGGCTCCGAGCCGTTAGAATGGAACCCATGAGTGCCGTGATTTCTCTTCCCGATCCCCAGCCGCGTGCCGTCCGCGATCCGCGCGTGGCCGAGCGCGAGCAGCACAAGCTGGCCAAGCGCCTGCGCCGCCAGGTCGGCGAGGCGATTGCCGACTTCGGCATGATCGAGGCCGGCGACAAGGTCATGGTCTGCCTGTCCGGCGGCAAGGACAGCTACACCCTGCTGGACGTGCTGCTGCAGCTGCAGAAGAAGGCGCCGGTGCCGTTCGAGCTGGTGGCGGTGAACCTGGACCAGAAGCAGCCGGACTTCCCCGAGCACGTACTGCCGGAATACCTGGCAGGCCTGGGCGTGCCGTACCACATCATCGAGCAGGACACCTATTCGGTGGTCAGCCGGGTCATTCCGGAAGGCAAGACCATGTGTTCGCTGTGCTCGCGGCTGCGTCGTGGCGCGCTGTACAACTACGCCGAGACCCACGGCTTCACCAAGATCGCGCTGGGCCACCACCGCGACGACATGGTGGCCACGTTCTTCATGAACCTGTTCCACCACGCCAAGCTGTCGGGCATGCCGCCGAAGCTGCGCAGCGATGATGGCAAACACGTGGTGATCCGGCCGCTGGCCTACGTGCGCGAAAGCGACATCGTCGAGTACGCACAGGCACGCCAGTTCCCGATCATTCCCTGCAACCTGTGCGGCAGCCAGGAGAACCTGCAGCGCCGCCAGGTCGGCCTGATGCTGAAGCAGTGGGAAAAGGACCACCCGGGCCGCATCGAGCAGATCGCGCGTGCCATGGGCGAAGTCCGGCCCTCGCAGCTGGCCGACACCACCCTGTTCGACTTCATGGCGCTGGGCCGTCGCGACGACGCGCCGCTGCCCGATGCCCATGCCTGGCTGGCCGGCTCCCCGGCCGACGCCGACGCAGATCCCGAGACGCCCACCGTCTAAGGTCCGTCGCCCTTCCTCTTTGCCATCCGGAATTCCATGTTCTTTCGCAACCTGACGTTCTTCCGTTTCCCGACCACCACCGATTTTTCCGAAGTCGATACCCTGCTGCCGCACGCCCTGCTGAAGCCGGTCGGCGCGCTGGAAATGAACTCGCGCGGCTTCATCTCGCCGTTCGGCCGCGAGGAGAAGGAACTGCTCTCCCACCGCATCGCCGAACACCTGTGGCTGACCGTGGGCGGCGAGGACAAGATCCTGCCGGCGGCGGTGGTCAACGACCTGCTTGAGCGCAAGCTGGAGGAGATCGAGGAGAAGGAAGGCCGCCGCCCGGGTGGCCGCGAACGCAAGCGGATGAAGGACGACCTGCTGCATGAACTGCTGCCGCGTGCCTTCGTGAAGTCCTCGCGCAACGACGCCTTCATCGACCTGCAGCACGGCTACGTCGCGGTGGATACCTCCAGCCGCAAGACCGGCGAGTACTTCATGTCCGACATCCGCGGCCTGCTCGGCAGCTTCCCGGCGATGCCGCTGAACGCCGAAGTCGCACCGCGTTCGATCCTGACCGGCTGGATCGCCGGCGAGCCGCTGCCGACCGGGCTGAGCCTGGGCGAAGAATGCGAGATGAAGGACCCGGTGGAGGGCGGTGCGGTGGTCAAGTGCCAGCACCAGGAACTGCGCTGCGACGAGATCGACAAGCACCTGGACGCCGGCAAGCAGGTGACCAAGCTGGCGCTGATCTTCGAGGACAACCTGTCCTTCGTGATCGGCGATGACCTGATCGTGCGCAAGCTGAAGTTCCTCGACGGTGCCCTGGACCAGCTGGAGCATGCCGACGAAGACGGCCGCCGCGCCGAATTCGACGCCCGCTTCGCCCTGCAGAGTGCCGAGATCCGCCGCCTGTTCCTGTTGCTGGAAGAAGCCTTCAAGCTCAGCAAGGCTGACTGAACAGGCAGCCCGACGGCCGCCGGTCATCCGGCGGCCCGAAGCGGCGCTATGCTGGGCGCATGAGCCGTCTGCTGCGCCGCCTGATCAGCCCGACCCCGCCCGCCACCGTACAGCGCGACACCGTTCGCCTGCGCCTGGAGGATGCCGAGATCGAGGTACTGCGCGTGCGCGATCCACGTGCGCGCCGCATCAAGCTGAGCGTGGACGAACGCGGCGCACGCTTGACCCTGCCACCGCGCGCAAGCCTGGTGATGGGCGAACGCTTCCTGGAACAGCACCGCGACTGGCTGGCATTGCAGCTGCGCCAGTACCAGGGCCAGGGCCTGCCGGCACCGCTGCGGCCGGGCGAAGACGGCGTGCTGCCACTGCGCGGCGAACTGTTGCCGCTGCGCTGGCAGGAAGGCCGCTACGCGCGCCTGGAGATCGACGCGCATGGTGCCTGCGTGCAGTGGCCGACCCGTGGTGGTGACGCCACCCTGCGTCGCCTGCTGCGCGAGTTCTACGAAGCACAGACCCGCGCCGACGTCGGCCGCTGGCTGCCGAAGTACCTGCCCACCCTGCCGCGCGCACCCAGTCGCCTGCGCCTGAAGGTGATGTCCTCGCAATGGGGATCGCTGGCCCCGGATGGCAGCATGGCACTGGACCTGGCACTCGTGCTCGGCCGCTCGGCCGCGTTCGAGTACGTGCTGGTGCACGAACTCTGCCACCTGATCCAGCCGAATCACTCACCCGCGTTCTGGCACGAAGTGGAACAGCGCTTCCCCGCCTGGCGCGAACAGCGCGATTACTTCCAGCTCGAAGGGCGCCGCTTGAAAGCTATGCTCCGCCAGCTGTTGTAGAGCCGAGCCTATGCTCGGCTAACGCGCGCAGCGCGGATATTCAGCCCTCGCGATCAACAGCAGCCGAGCATGGCTCGGCTCTACAAAAGCGCGCGCAGCGCGCGACCCGCTTTCGCTCCTGCTCTTCTTTCTTTCTTCCGTGGTGGGCACACCGGAAACTGTCGAAGGACGGGATGGGTGGGATTGCGGGGGTGTCCGCGGCATGGATGCCGCGGCCAAGCCCCCATGGATGGGTTCACGGCGTCCCCCGCAATTCCACCCATCCCGGCCAACCTCATGACCGCGCAGGCCCCACCCACCACGAGGGGCTCAGCCGTTGGCCGAAACCCTCACCCCGCCCGCAACGCCGCCGCCGTCGCCCACCGCGCCGCCACCCGCGGCGCCGTAATGCACACCGCCTGATCGGTCACCGTCGTCACCGCGCGCTCCAGCAGCTGGATATCCGCCTCATGCTGGCGCGCCACGTGTGGATCCTCGAAGAAGATCGCGCGCTGGCAACGCCCCTCCAGCACCCGGTCGGCAATCTGCGCATCACCCCCCATCGGGCCGCTCTGGTAGCGCGTCACCCACGGCGCATCACTGGGCCAGCCGCGGCCCCAGGCCAGTTCGTTCAAGCGCTGGCCAGTGGTGCCGGTGGCCACGCGCTCGCCGAACCGTGCCAGCACATCGAAGTGTTCGTCGGCGAAGGCCAGCATCGCCGGCTTCATCGCATCGTGCGCGATCAGCGCCAGCGTCTGCCCTTCGAACGCATGCAGGTCGTCGGCGCCAGCGTCGGCAGCCAGTCCGGCATGGACGCGCTCCACCTCCACCCAGTCGCGTGCGGTGGCCACGGTCGAAATGAACGGCTTGCCGTGGATCACGCACTGCCGTTTCAATGCCGTGGCTTCCGGAAACACCGAGGACGGATCGACCGGATCGATCAGATAGATCGCACCATCCAGTGTCCGCTCCGGGCCCATCCCGACCACCTCGGCCACCAGTTTCATCAAGCCACCCTCGCGGCCATAGGGATAGCGGTGCAGGCCGCCATAGCCGGCCAGGAATCCCTGCCGTTCGATCGCATCGTGGGTGCGCCCGACCGCATGCAGTGACACCCCCAGTTCGCGCAGGCCGGGTTCGCTGACACGCAGCCAGCGGAACAGGGCGGCGCGCGCGTCGTGGTGGTGGAGACGGTTGGCAGCCAGGCCGATGCGCATCGAAAGCTCCGCTGATACGGGTGAAGGCGGCAGTGTATGTCGGCATTCCCCTTTCCGGATGCTTTTACAACTTTCTTCATTGCGGCCTGTCCACACGTCGCTAGCGTGGCAGGCAGCGGTACCGCTGCGCGGCCGTGTACTTCCGCCCGCGAAATGAGGATGCCCATCGTGAACGTCGCTGGCCTGCCTGCCGCTGTGGTCATGGCCTGCCTGCTGCTGCCTGCGACTGCCGCCGCCGCTGGCTGTGAGTCGCCACTGCGCATCGCGTGGCCTGCCGACCGCGCACCGTTGTCCTCCAGTGAGCAGGGCCAGGCGCGTGGGCTCAGCGCAGGGTACCTGGCACTGCTGGAAGCACAGCGTCCGCTGCAGATGCAGCCGTTGCCGGGCGTTGCGGTGGCCGAGGGGGCATTGCCCCACGGCACCCAGGCACTGCTGGGGTGGCCACGTTCACAGGTGCCCGTCGGCTGGGTGGCCAGCGCGCCCTACCTGCAGCTGCCGCAGGTGATCGTGCGGCGCCGGGATGCGCCACCGGTCATCGGACTTGAGGCGCTGCGCGGGCGCACCGTGGCCAGTCCCGACCCACTGCCGCTGGCTGCGCCGCTGGCCGAGCAGGCGCCCGGTGCGCAACTGCTGCCCCCCGCACCGATGGACCACGCGCTGTCGCTGCTGGGCACCGGCCTGGTCGACGCGGTGATCGCCAATCTCGGCGAGGTCGAGGCCGCGTTGCGCCGCTACCAGGGAGACCCGCTGGTGGTCGCGGCACCGGCGGGAATCGACGACGCGCTGGTGCTGGCCACCGTGCCCGCCTGTGCCGATGTCATCCGCGGGTTCGACCACGCCGTGTCGCAGCTGAGTGATTCGCAGCGCGAGGCGATCCGTGCAGCCTGGTTGCCGGCCGTGCCACGCAGCCAGTCGCCATCGTCACCCTTGCGCTGGCTGGTACCGGCCTCGCTGATCCTGCTGGCGCTCGCATTGGTATACGCCTTCGGCTATTGGCGCGTGCATCGTGAAAGCGCGCGCCGCCGCGTAGCCGCGCAACGCCTGCAGGAGGTAACCTCGAATCTGCCTGCCGTGGTCTACCAGGCACGACGCTCCGCCGCGGGCTATTACAGTTTTCCGCAGATTGCAGGTGACGTGCAGACCTTGTTCGGGATCAGCGTGGAAACCGCACTGATCGACCAGCAGCGCCTGCTGGCAGCGGTCCACCCTGATGATCGCAATCGGCTGATGGACGCGGTCGATGCCGCCGCGCTGGCGCGTGGCCCGATCGACGTCACCTTCCGCACGCGATCGCCACAGGGCTGGCGTTGGGTGCGCTCACATGGGCGGCCGCTGTCCTGCGATGACGGCGATGTCGAATGGAGTGGCTACTGGATCGACGTCAGCGAAGCCCAGTCGCGCACCCGCGCACTGGCCGAAGCGCGCCGGGAGGCCGAGCAGGCAGCGCAGGCCAAGACCCACTTCCTGGCCACGATGAGCCACGAGATCCGCACGCCGATGAGCACCCTGCTGGGCATGCTCGAACGATTGGCCGGCAGCGCGCTGGACCCGGGCCAGCAGCAGGTGCTGGCGACGGTCGGTGATGCAGCGCGGATGCTGCGGCAGATTCTCGACGATGTGCTGCACAGCCAGCGATTGCAGGTTGCACCGCTGCAGCTGCGGCCCACGGACCTGGGGGCACTGGTGCGGGCGGTGCAGCAGCTGTTGATGCCGGTGGCGGCCAGCCGTGGCCTGTACCTGCGCGCCGTGCTGGATCCGGCGTTGCAGGTCGGATCGCTTGCCGACGGCCTGCGCCTGCGCCAGATCCTGTTCAACCTTGCCGGCAACGCGCTCAAGTTCACCGAGCACGGGGGCGTGGAACTGCGGGTGCAGGTGCTGCGGCCGTTCGATGGCGGCCAGCGCCTGCGCCTGCAGGTGAGTGACAGCGGTGTGGGCATCAGTCCGGAACGGCAGCAGGCCGTGTTTGCCGCTTACACCCAGGCCGAGGCATCCACAACGCGCCGCTTCGGCGGCAGCGGCCTGGGCCTGGCGATCTGCCGCGAGCTGGCCGAGTCGATGGGCGCGGACCTGCAGCTGTGCAGTACGCCAGGCGAGGGCACCACGGTAGGGATGGAGCTGGAGCTGGCTGCCTGTGCGTTGCCCGCGGAGCCACTGCCTCTGCCGATCGTGGCAACGCGGCGGCTGTCACCGGCCCGGGTACTGGTGGCCGATGACCATCCCACCAACCTGCTCCTGCTGGAGCAGCGCCTGTGCGACCTGGGACTGCAGGTGCATGCCTGCGAGGATGGACGGCAGGCCCTGGAGGCCTGGCAGGCGCAATCGTTCGACCTGGTCATCACCGACTGCCACATGCCGCACATGGACGGCTTCGCGCTGGCACGGGCGATCCGCGCCGACCCTTGCCCGACGCGTGCGCAGGTGCCAATCATCGCCCTCACTGCCAGCGTGCTGGATCGCACCCGCGAGGCCTGTCGTGCCGCCGGTATCGACCACTTCCTGGCCAAGCCGGTGGAAACCCAGGAACTGCGTGCGCTGTTGACCGTGCTGCTTGCGCCGTATTCAGCGGCTCAGTAGCCGCACGATGCTGGCGGCGGCGTCGCGGCCTTCGGCCACGGCGGTCACCACCAGGTCGGCACCGCGGACCGCGTCACCACCGGCGAACAGGCGCGGATGCGCGGTCTGGAACGGCAGGCGGTCCTTGCCACCGGCCACGATGCGGCCATTGGACTGGCCTTCCACGCCCAGTTCGGCCAGCCACGCCGGCACGCTGGGCGAGAAGCCGAAGGCGATGATCACCACATCCGCCTCCAGCAGCGATTCACTGCCGTCGATCGGCACCGCGTTCTGGCGGCCATTGGCATCGGGCTCGCCCAGCCGGGTTTCCACCACGGTCACGCCGATCACTTCATCGTCGGCGCCGGCTTCGATCGACAGTGGCTGGCGGTTGAACAGGAAGCGCACGCCTTCCTCGCGTGCATTGGCTACTTCGCGCGCGCTGCCAGGCATGTTGGCTTCGTCGCGGCGATAGGCACAGGTGACCTTGGCCGCGCCCAGGCGCACCGCGCTGCGCACGCAGTCCATGCCGGTATCACCACCACCGAGCACCACCACGCGCTTGCCGTTGAGGTCGGGCAGGGCGATGGTGTCTTCCCAGCCGGCAATCGGCCGACCCTTCGGGTCATCGCCGCCAACGATGCGGCTGTTCTGCACCAGGAACGGCAGGGCCGGCAGCACGCCCTTCAGGTCCTGGCCGTCGAGGCCACCGTCGGTGTAGCGGTAGGCGCCGGTGCCGACGAACACCGCATCGTGGGTCTCCAGCAACTGCTGCACGCTGAGGTCACGGCCGATCTCCACGCCGAGGCGGAACTGCACGCCCATGCCCTCCAGCACTTCGCGGCGGCGATGGATCACGTCCTTGTCCAGCTTGAAGCTGGGAATGCCGAACTGCAGCAGGCCGCCGATCTGCTCATAGCGGTCATAGACCACGGCGGCGATGCCGGCGCGGGCCAGGCGGTCGGCACAGGCCAGCCCGGCCGGGCCCGCACCGATCACCGCCACGCTGTGGCCGGTCGGCTGTACCGCGCCCAGGTCCGGGCGCCAGCCACTGGCCAGTGCGGTATCGACGATGTACTTCTCCACCGCGCCGATGGTGACCGCACCGAACTCCTCCAGCGTGCAACTGCCTTCGCACAGGCGGTCCTGCGGGCACACGCGGCCGCACACTTCCGGCAACGGGTTGGTGCTGTGGCACAGCGTGGCCGCCTCATGGATGCGGTTCTCCTGCACCAGCTGCAGCCACTGGGGGATGGCGTTGTGCACCGGGCACTTCCAGCTGCAGTACGGGTTGCCGCAGTCCAGGCAGCGGCCGGCCTGGTACTGGGCGTCCTCCTTGCCGAACCTGCCGTACAGCTCGCCCCAGTCGCCGGACGTGCGCAGTTCCACCGGGATGCGCTGCGGCATGGTGCGGGGCAGGTCGAGGAACTGGAAGGCGTGCTTGCGGCTCATGGCGGGCTCTGGAATGCAAGGGGGAACGTTGCCGGCCAGCGGCCGGCACTACCGGAAAACATCACGCGGCGCGTCGCAGGGTTTCGGTCAGCGACTCGATGCTGGCGGCCTTGGGTTTGACCAGCCAGAACTTGCCGATGTAGTCGCGGAACTCGTCCAGGATCTGCTGCGCCCAGATGCTGCCGGTCAGTTCGCGATGGCGGCCGATCAGGCGGTGCAGGTGCTGGCGGTAGTTCTCGAAGCCTTCGGCGGACACGCGATGGATGTCGATCAGCTCGTGGTTGTAGCGGTCGACGAAATCGCGGTCGACGTCCAGCACGTAGGCCAGCCCGCCGGTGAAACCGGCACCGAAGTTCAGGCCGACCTTGCCCAGCACCAGCACCACGCCATCAGTCATGTACTCGCAGCAGTGGTCACCGGCGCCTTCCACCACCGCCAGCGCGCCGGAATTGCGCACGGCGAAACGTTCGCCCGCGCGGCCGGCGGCAAACAGCTCGCCCCCGGTGGCGCCATACAGGCAGGTGTTGCCGATGATCGCGGTGCTGCGTGCCTCGAAGCGGGCGCCACGCGGTGGACGCACCACCAGGCGGCCACCGGCCATGCCCTTGCCGACGTAGTCGTTGGCTTCGCCTTCCACTTCCAGGTGCAGGCCGCCGACGTTGAAGGCGCCGAAGCTCTGCCCGGCACTGCCACGGAAGCGCAGTTCCAGCGGCGCCTCGGCCATGCCCTGGTTGCCGTGCGCGCGTGCCACCGCACCGGCCAGGCGGGTACCGATGCTGCGGTCGGTGTTGTGGATCAGGAAGCGGTGTTCGCCGCCGCGCTTGTGCTCGATGGCCGGGGCCAGCAGGCCGTCCATCTGCGTGGCCAGGCTGTCCGGCGATTCGTACAGGCGCTGCGCGGCACAGTGACTGCCTTCGTAGCGGGCATCGGCCAGCAGGCGTGACAGGTCCACGCGCACGCCGTCGCGCGGCGCGGCGTCGATCTGCCGCAGCAGGTCGGTACGGCCGACGATCTCTTCCAGCGAACGCGCGCCCAGGTATGACAGCCAGCCACGTACTTCCTCGGCCAGCAGGCGGAAGAAGTTCTCCACGCGCTCGGGCTGGCCGGTGAAGTGGTTCTCGCGCAGGCGCTCGTCCTGGGTGGCCACGCCGGTGGCGCAGTTGTTGAGGTGGCAGATGCGCAGGTACTTGCAGCCCAGCACGATCATCGGCGCGGTGCCGAAGCCGAAGCTGTCCGCGCCCAGCAGCGCGGCCTTGACCACGTCCAGGCCGGTCTTCAGGCCGCCATCGGTCTGCAGCAGGGTACGCCCGCGCAGGTCGTTGGCCAGCAGCGCCTGGTGCGCTTCGGCCACGCCCAGCTCCCACGGCACGCCCGCATAACGGATCGAGCTGACCGGCGAGGCGCCGGTGCCGCCGTCATGGCCGGAGATGGTGATCAGGTCCGCACCGGCCTTGACCACGCCCGCGGCAATCGTGCCGACGCCGGCATGGCTGACCAGCTTCACCGACACCAGCGCGGTCGGGTTGACCTGCTTGAGGTCGTAGATCAGCTGCGCCAGGTCCTCGATCGAATAGATGTCGTGGTGCGGCGGCGGCGAAATCAGGCCGATGCCCGGACGCGCATAGCGCAGCCGCGCGATCAGTTCGTTGACCTTGTGGCCGGGCAGCTGGCCGCCTTCGCCGGGCTTGGCACCCTGCGCGACCTTGATCTGCAGTACCTCGGCATTGACCAGGTATTCGGCGGTGACGCCGAAGCGGCCCGAGGCCACCTGCTTGATCTTGCTGCGCTTGGCGGTGCCATAGCGTGCGGGGTCTTCGCCGCCTTCGCCGGAATTGCTGCGGCCACCGAGGCGGTTCATCGCAATCGCCAGTGCCTCGTGTGCTTCCGGTGACAGCGCACCGAGACTGATCGCCGCGGTATCGAAGCGCGGAAACAGTTCGCTGGCCGGTGCCACGTCATCGATCGGCGTCGGCGAGGCGGCCGGTACCAGCTGCAGCAGGTCGCGCAGTGCAGACGGCGGGCGCGCATGCACGGCATCGCAGTACTGCTGCCAGGCACGCGGGTCACCGCTGCGCGCCGCGCGCTGCAGGGTGGTGACCACGTCCGGGTTGTACATGTGGTACTCGCCGCCGTGCACGTACTTCAGCAGGCCGCCGACCTCCACGTCCTGCTGCGCGTCCCAGGCCTGCGCGCACAGCTCGCGTGCGTCGGCATCCAGGCGCGCGAAACCGGCACCACCGATGCGCGAAGCGGTATCCGGGAAGCACAGGTCCACGACCTCCGGTTCGAGGCCGATGATCTCGAACAGCTGCGCGCCGCGATAGCTGGCCACGGTACAGATGCCCATCTTCGAGATGATCTTGGACAGGCCCTTGTACACGCCCTTGCGATAGCGGCGGCCGATCTGCGACTGCTCCCCCCCCTTGCTCAGCTTGAGGATGCCGCGGCGGCCCAGGTCGAACAGGGTCTGGTAGGCCAGGTACGGATACACCGCGGTGGCGCCGAAGCCGAGCAGGCAGGCCATGTGGTGCGGGTCGCGCGCGGTGCCGGTCTCGACGATGAGATTCACGTCGCAACGCAGGCCCAGCCGCGAGAGGTGGTGGTGGACGGCGCTGGTGGCGAGCAGGGCATGCACCATCGGCCGCCCGGCCACCGGGTAGCGGTCGGACAACAGCAGCATCACCATGCCTTCGCGGGCGGCCTGTTCGGCTTCGGCGCAGATGCGCTCGATGCCGGCGCGCAGGCCTTCGTCCTCGCCGTAGGACAGGTCGAGCAGGCGGTTGGCCTGCACATACTGGTCCATCTTCAGCAGCTGGCGCAGCTTGCGCTGGCTCAGTACCGGCGAGTTGAGGATGACGTGGTTCACCGTCTCCGGGCCGGCATGGAAGATGTTGGTCTCCCTGCCGAGTTGAGTGGACAGCGACATCGCACAGTCTTCGCGCAGCGGATCGATCGGCGGGTTGGTGACCTGCGCGAAGGCTTGGCGGAAATAGTCGTACAGCGGGCGGCTGCGCTGGCTCAGCACTGCCATCGGCGTGTCGTCGCCCATCGACCCGGTGGCTTCCTGCTCGGTTTCGGCCAGCGGCCGCAGCACCTGTTCCACTTCCTCGCTGCTGAGCTGGTACAGCTTGTGGTAGCTGCGCAGGGTGCCTTCGTCGAAGGGCTCTTCCACCAGCGATGGATCGATCAGTTCGGTCTGCAGGTAGGTCACGCCCTGTTGCAGCCACTGCTTGTACGGCGCGCGGCCACGGTTGATGCGGTCCACCGCATCGGAGTCGAGCAGGTCGCCGCGCTTGAGATCGATGGCGATCATCTCGCCCGGGCCGAGCTTGCCCTTGCGCACCACGCGCTCGGTCGGCACTTCCCACACGCCCGCTTCGGAGGCGACCAGGAAGTGGCGGTCGGCGGTCAGCATCCAGCGCGCCGGGCGCAGGCCGTTGCGGTCCAGCGTACACACCGCATAGCGGCTGTCGCAGGCGACGATGCCGGCCGGGCCATCCCACGGTTCGCTGTTCAGGCCGTGGAATTCGTAGAACGCGGCCAGGTCCGGATCCTTGAATTCCAGTGATTGCGTGGCCGGCGGCACCAGGATGCGCAGCGCCTGGATCAGCTCCATGCCTCCGGCGACCATCAGCTCCAGCATGTTGTCCAGGCTCTGCGAGTCCGAGCCATGCATGGAGATGACCGGGTCGAACTCGGCGATGTCGAAGCGCGGCGTCTTCCACACCTTGCTGCGCGCCTGCGCCCAACGCCGGTTGCCTTCGATGGTGTTGATCTCGCCGTTGTGGGCGAGCATGCGGAACGGGTGCGCCAGCGGCCAGCGCGGCAGCGTGTTGGTGGAGAAGCGCTGGTGGAACACGATCGCGCTGGAGGCCAGCTCACGGCGCTGCAGGTCCGGGAAGAAGCGGCTGAGCTTGTCCGGCAGCACCATGCCCTTGTAGCTGATCGCATCCGGGGTGAGGGTGGTGACGTAGAAGTCGGCGTGTTCGCGCAGCTGCTGTTCGCTGCGGCGGCGGGCCAGGAACAGCGCCAGCGCGAAGCCGGCATCATCCTGGCCGATGCCCGCGTCCACGAACACCTGCTCGATGCGCGGCAGCGTGTCGCGCGCGAGCTGGCCGCAGACGCTGTCATCGGTGGGCACCTCGCGCCAGCCGGCGACCTTGCAACCTACGGCTTCCACCTGCGCCTGCAGCTGCGCGCGGCATGCCTGCGCGGCATCGGCGTCGTGCGGCAGGAACACCACGCCGGCGGCGAAACGTGCGGCGACGCTGATGCCGGCTTCACTGGCCAGCAGTTTCAGGAACGCATCCGGGCGGCGCAGCAGCAGGCCGCAGCCATCACCGGTCAGGCCATCGGCGGCGACACCGCCACGGTGGGTCATGCGCGAAAGCGCGGCGATGGCGGTATCAACCAACAGGCGCGAAGGTTGATCGTCGAGCTGGGCGACCATGCCAAATCCACAGGCATCGCGCTCGGAGCGCGGGTCGTAAAGCCCTTGGCGGTTGCGGGGGGCCATCTCTACCTCGATGCGTATAGGGTTGGCGGCGACACTCGTCCCCGCCCAATCCCTGGAGCGCATCGTGAGGCCACCGGATGCCTCGACTAGATCACAGGTTGCTGCAACGCCGCAATACACGGTTGCAGGTGCAACAGAAAGCGCCGGCACCCGTGTGCCGGCGCGGGGTCTGACTCAGCCGCAGCGCGCGCCGCTGACGGCGCCCTTGTCGTCCACTTCGATGTTCAGGCGGTCGCCGAGGAACTCCATCGTGGCCACGTCGTTGGGCTTGAGCACGCGCACCTGGTTGGCGCCGGCGTCTTCCTGCGCCTGCTTTCCGAGCGCGTCGGTGTAGGCCTGGCCGACCAGGCTCTGCACCTGGCTGGCGTCGCAGGTGCCGACCGGCGGTGCCTCGGTGGCCTTGCCGGTGTCGTCGGCCGGTGCCTTGGCGGCCTCGGCCGCCTGCTGGGCATGGGCGGTGGCCGAATCCTGTTCGTCCAGCGCCGGTGCCTGGCAGGCGGTCAGCGCCAGCACGGCCGGCAGCAACAGGGCGGAGAGCGAACGGGCGCGAATCGGGAACGACATCATGACTCCGGAAGGGGTTGTGAAGACCCGAGCATAGCGGCGAACCGGCCCTCACGTGTTTGTCTTGTGTTATCGACAGGATCGCGGCATGTCGACGGCGACACTACTGGCATGCCAACCCCCTCCACCCCCGAACGACAGGCCGCGCGCGCGGCTGGCCTGCGCTATGTCGACGATACCCAGCCGGGCATCAGCCGCCGCCGCTCCGGCAAGGGTTTCAGTTACCGCGATGCCGATGGCCACGCGATACGCGACGCCACCACACTGCAACGCATCCGTGCGCTGGCCATCCCGCCGGCCTATACCGCGGTGTGGATCTGTACCCACGCCAATGGCCACCTGCAGGCCACAGGGCGCGATGCGCGCGGGCGCAAGCAGTACCGCTACCACGCCGACTGGGCCAAGGAGCGCGACGCCGGCAAGTTCGACCGCATCATCGCCTTTGGCGAGGCCTTGCCCACGCTGCGGCGGCGGTTGTCGCGGGATCTCAAGCGACCTGGGTTTCCGCAGGAAAAGGTGCTGGCCATGGTGGTGGCGCTGTTGGCGGACACCCTGGTGCGGGTCGGCAATGAAACCTATGCACAACAGAACCGTTCGTTCGGACTGACCACGCTGCGCAACCGCCATCTGGAGCTGCTGCGCGGCGGCCGGGTGCGCATGCGCTTCCGCGGCAAGTCCGGGCAGCTGCAGGAGGTGACCGTGGGCGACCGCAAGCTGGGGCTGCTGGTGCGGCGCCTGCAGCAGCTGCCGGGGCAGGCGCTGTTCCAGTACCGCGATGACGACGGTGCGCTGCAGCCGGTGGATTCCGGCGCGGTGAACGACTACCTGCGCGAGGTGATGGGCGAGGACTTCACCGCCAAGGATTTCCGCACCTGGGGCGGCACCGTCGCGGCGGTGCAGGCGTTCGCCGCCACCGAGCTGCCGGAACCGGCCAGCCAGCGCGCGCTGGCCCAGGCGCAGCGCGCGGTGGTGTGCGAAGTGGCATCGCTGCTGGGCAACACTCCGGCGGTGTGCCGCAAGGCCTACATCGACCCGTGCGTGTTCGCCGGCTGGGAGCGCGGTGAACTGGCAAAGCTGGCCGGCCTGCGTGGGCCGCGCCAGTGGGAACAGGCCACCCTGCGCGTGCTGCGCAGGGCGCGCCGGCTCAGCCGCAGTAGATCGCGGTGATGTTGTTGGTGCGGCCCTTCTCGATGGTCAGGCGGTCACCGCCTTCGTGCGCCGGTGGCACCCGCGGACCGTCGTGACGCAGCACCCGTACATGCAGGCTGTCGCTGTCCACGCGGGCGCGGGCCACGGTGGCATCCGAGGCGGCCAGGCCGAGTGCGCCACGCACCATGTCGCTATGGCACTGGCCGGAAATCACGCCGTCGATCGGCTGCACCTGGGCCATCGGTGTGCTGCTGCAGGCGGCGAGGGCGAAGCAGACGGCGGCGGTGGCGATGGCATGTTTCATGGTGGTGTTCCTTGTGTGGTTGCGTGCAGCGTGCGACGGCGCACGTGGTGGCGGAATGAATACCGCCAACAGCATAGGTGGAGACACTGAAGAAGCGGCGTGTGCGGCCCCCGGTAGTGCCGGCCGCTGGCCGGCAGCGCTCAGAGCGCTGTTTCAGCAGTCGCGTAGAAGTCGGCAATGCGTGGAATGAACAGCTGCGGATTGGCGCCGACCAGATTGGTCAGCACCACCACCGCGACGTCGCGGTCGGGGTACACGACGAAGGCCGAGCGCGCGCCGCCGATACCGGCCACCTGCAGGTCGGGCGATGCGCGCAGCACCGGCCAGCCGCCCGCCCATGGTCCAGCACGGCCATCGGTGAGGCGCTCTGCGGTCCACATCCTCTTCCGAGGTGCATCCCGAAGCAGGCGCCCGTCGGTCAGCGCGACCAGCCAGCGCGCGGTGTCGTCGGCGGTGGTGAGGATGCCGCCGCCAGCCCACAGGCTCGGCGGCATGTCGTAGAACCAGTGCGACAGGCGCGGCGGCATGTCGGCCGCATCGGTGGCGCGCGGAGCCAGGCTGTACATCGTCGCCATATCCGGAATCAGGTCATAGCTGTCGCCGAAGGTGGTGCGGGCCATGCGCGCACTGCCGAACTGACCGCTGGCGAGGAAGCGTTCGTAGGACATGCCCGATTGCTGCGCGATGATCCGTGCCAGCAGCACATAGTTGGTCTGGTTGTAGGCAAAGCGCTGCCCGGGCGCAGCTTCGATGGGGCGCGCGGTGACTGCCGTCCATGCCTGCGCTTCGGAGCCCCCTCCCAGCAGTCCGCCTGCATCCAGGATGTCCGGCAGTCCCGAGGTGTGTGCCAGCAACTGACGCACGCGCACCTCCCTCCATGTGGCCGGAAGACCATCCAGGTAACGCGAGGCGGGCGCGTCCAGATCCAGTTGCCCCTGTTGTGCCAGCTGTGCGGCAGCCACGCCGGTGAACGCCTTGGTGGCCGAATTGAGCGGGAAGCGGGTGTCGCGCGAGGCAAGCACACCGTTCTCGACATTGGCCAGGCCATAGGCTTCGGAGAGCACGATCTGCCCTTGCTTGACCACGGCGACCTGCAGCCCGGGAATGCGCTGCTCCAGCATGATCTGGCGGATCAGGCGGCGGGTCTGGTCGTTGGCCTGGTCCTGGCTGGCGGAGATGGCGGCGAAGGGCAGGGCACTGATGAGCATGAGCACGACTCGAAGCGTTGGGCGGAACATGCGGAATTCCGGCGGGGGCGTCGAGGATCGGATGCAGCGGGTGCGTAAAAGGTTTAAGCAGTACCTGCGCTGCGAGGCAGGTACTGGTTGTGTGCGCGGGGCGTGCCTGCTGCGGCTAGCGGATCCGGGAAGGAGACCTTCCGAACTGCCGCTTGAACGCGGCACTGAAGCTGCTGGTATGGGCGTACCCGGCCAGGCTGGCCGCCACGTCCACTGACACCCGTCGTTGCAGCAGGGCATCGTGTGCCCGTTGCAGGCGCAGAGCACGCAGCCAGGCGGCGATGCTGCTGCCGTGCAGCTGCTGGAAGGTGCTTTGCAGGTCGACGGCGTTCGTACCCAGCCTGCGCGCCATCTGGTTGATGGTCAGGCCATCGGCCTCGCCGCTCTGCAGCCACTGTTGCAACTGGTCCACGCAACGCCGCAGATGCGCGCTGGGGGCAGGCGCCTCGCGTTCGGCGATCACGGATCGAACCACGCTGGCCGCGACTTCCAGCGCAAAGCTCTCGCGTTGCAGGCTGGCCAGCAGAGGCGGCTCCGCCGTTTCCGCCCCGAACAACGCTGCGGCCCGCCGCAGCAGTGGCGCAGGCGGTTGCCACGCCTGGTTGCGTGCGTGGCTCAGTCGCAGGCGGGTGAGTCCGGCCGATGCAATGCCATCGAGCTGGCGCGACAACCAGTCCTGGCCGAGGTGCAGGCTGACCTTGGTTTCCTCACGACCCGCCTGCCAATGGCGCTGGAACGCTTCCTCCTCACGAAGGTGGACCAGCATCGCCGGGCTCCCGTCCCGGCGGCTGTCCATCTGCAAGCGCTGGTTGGCGATGACCACTTCGGCCTGCCCCTGCAGCAGGAAACTGGCGGTGATACCCGCAGGCAGGCAGTTCTGGCTGCGGCCGCCGACCATGTCCTGGCTGCGGCTGAGGTAGAGCACCAGGCCGCTGTCCATCGACTGCACCTGCTGCCAGCCGGCCAGCACCGGCAGCGCATCGGGGAGGCCCGATTCAAAGTCGACCCGGCCGCCCAGCGCGTGGGCGGCGCTCATCAGTTCGGCGCAGGAATAGACCTGCATGCAAGGCACCCGCGAATGCTGTCGTGCCTAAATTTTCTTTCGTCGCGCCTAAACTTTCAATGGTATTGCAAATTATTCTCATTTGCGGGGGCTCGCTGCCCCTTTCCCCTGTTCAGCAAGAAGGTCGATGGCGATGGGTCTGGTGATCAACGAGGCGGTGGTGCTGCGTGCCGTCTTCCATGGCGCGGTGGATGCGCACCAGATCCGGTACTGGCTGGACCGCGTGCAGGCGCTGATCGATGCCCACCGCCCCTTCTACTTCGTTGCCAGCACCGCGCCCGGTGCCACCTTCTGCGACGACTACCGTGCCCTGCAGGCGGTCTGGTACAAGCGGTACAAGGCCGCCTTCCGGCAGTACTGCCGGGGCCTGGTGCGCATCGCCAGCGATGCCGCCGAGCAGCAGCGGCTGGACACTCCGGCGCTGCATGCGGCCTGGGCCGTGCCGTACTTCGTCACCGCCGATGCCGGCGCGGGCATGCGCTGGATTGGCGAGCACCTGGAGCAGGCTGATGCGCACTGAGCGCGCCGCCGCTTCGCCGTTCGGCCTGGGCGTGATCGTCGCGCTGTACATGGCGCATGCCTTGCCCCTGTATTTCTACAACGTGGCGGTGCCGGCCATCCTGCGCAGCCAGGGCGTGGATCTGCGCTGGATCGGCATGTTGTCGCTGCTTTACCTGCCGTGGGCGCTGAAGTTCCTGTGGGCGCCGCTGGTGGACCGCTGGCATCTGCCGGCCCTCGGTCGCCGCCGCAGCTGGCTGTGGCTGACCCAGCTGTTGCTGCTGGCCGGCATCCTGGTGCTGGCGTTCACCGGCCTGGATCATGGCCTGGTCGTGTTCGTGCTGGTCGGCATGTGGATCTCGACCATTGCCGCCACCCAGGACATCGCCATCGACGGCTATACCGTGGAGGCGCTGGCGCCGGCCGAGCACCGGCTGGGCAGCATGGCGCAGAGCGTGGGCGTGGCCCTGGGCAGCATGATCGGTGGCGCCGGTGTGCTGTGGCTGTATGAAACCCGCGGCTGGAGCGTGGCCCTGCTGAGCCTGGCGGCAATGAGCGCACTGACCCTGCTGGCAGTGCAGCAGATCAACGAAACGCCGGCCAGGCCCGACGCGCCGCAGCCGAGCATCCTGCGTGCGCTGCGTCGTCGCGAACTGCGCTGGGCGCTGCTGCTGATCGTGCTGTATCGGTTGGTGGAAGCACCCGCAATGGCGATGATCAATCCGCTGCTGGTCGACCAGCAGTTCAGCCTGACCGAGATCGGGCTGCTGATCTCGGTGGGTGGTGCCGGTACCGGCATGCTGGCTGCGGTGGGCGCCGCCTGGCTGCTCAAGCAGCGCCGGGCCGAGCAGTTGCTGATGCACGCTGGCTGGTGGCGCACCGTGTTGTATGTACTGCTGGCGTTGATGCTTTACAGCGGTGCGATGGCGACGTCACGGTGGGGCCTGGGCGCGCTGGTGATCGCGCTGCTGGCGCTGCGCTATGTGGCGATGACCAGCCTGTATGCCCTGTTCATGCGGGTCAGTTCGCGTGCCCAGGCCGGCACTGATTTCACCCTGCTCGTGTGCTTCGAACTGCTGGTCAATTTCATCGGCGGCGCGTTGTCTGGCTTCCTCGCCAAGGGCCTGGGCTACCCCATCTACTACATCGCGCTGGCGGCAGTTTCGGCGCTCGGGTTGCTGCTGTGCCGGCCGCTGATGCGCCGCTTCGCAGCGCCTATCGATTCCCCCTGATACGCAACGAGGACACCATGCGGCAGACCGCAGCAACCCTTCCGCTGGCGATGCTGGCGTTGGCCATCAGTGGCCCGCTGGCGGCACAGAATACGTCCGCTACGGCTGGCACCCGGCAACTGGATGCGGTGAGTGTCACCGCCGTGCGAGGCGCACGCAGCGTGGCCGAGATCGCCGGCACCGTGTATGCCATCGAGCACGAACAGATTGCCCAGCAGATCACCGCCGGGCGCAGCACCGCCGACATCCTCGGCCAGCTGGTGCCGTCGCTGGCGCCGGCCAGCGGGACCACCAGCAACTACGGCATGACCATACGTGGCCGCAGCGTGCAGGTGATGATCGATGGCGTGCCGTTGACCGGCGCACGCGATGGGTCGCGCCAGCTCAACAGCATCTCGCCGACCATGATCGAGCGCATCGAGGTGATCTCCGGCGCCACCGCGCTGTATGGCGCCGGCGCCAGTGGCGGCATCATCAACATCATCACCCTGCAGCCCGGCGATCAGCCGGTCCAGCTGGCAAGCCAGTTCGGCCTGCGCAGTCCCTCGCATCTGTCCAGTGACACGCTGGCCTGGAATGCCGCGCAGACCATGACCGTGCGCGGCGATCAGTTCAGTGGCGCGTTCGGCTTCGCCTATGGCCGGCAGGGCGCATCGCTGGATGCGCATGGCCGCCGTATCGGTCCGGAGATCGCGCAGACCGATCGGCAGGACACCGAGACCCGCGAACTCAATGCGCGCTTCGACTGGACCCCGACGGACAGCCAGCAGTTGAGCGTGGGCGTGCGCTGGTTCGACGATCAGCAGGACAGTGATCATGGCCCCGACTATGGCCCGCGCCTGGCTGCGCTGTTCAACCCTGCATTCACGCCCAGCCACCAGGCGCTGCCTGGCCTGCAGCTGGAGGCGCAGCCGCGTACCCGGCACCAGGGTGTCAACGCGCAGTACCGCAACCGCAATGTACTGGGCGGGCAGGAACTGAGCGTGGAAGCCTATTACCGCAACGAGCAGGGACGCTGGTTCCCGTCGGTGTCGACGCTGGTGCACCCGGCACTGCGCGGTGGCTTCGCCTATGTGGCGATGCAGTCCAATACCGATATCGATGTGTGGGGCCTGCGCACGGCGCTGCACAAGGGTTTCGACGTGGCGGGCCGCAGCCTGCAGCTGTCGTACGGCGTGGACCACGAGCGTGAGCAGGACAGCCAGCGCGGGCAGATGTATGACATCAACCGCTTCATCGCCAGCAACGGTCTCGATTACCAGCCCACCGCGCAGTACGCGATGGGGCCGGACGTGCGCGTGGATACCACTGGCCTGTTCCTGCAGGCCGACCATTCGCTGAGTGAGCGCTTCAGCGTGCAGGCCGGCGTGCGCCACCAGATCCTGCGCAACCGCGTAGAAGACTCGCTTCCCTACACCGAAGCGATCACCGCCGATGCCGTTGCCGGGTATCAGCCGCACCTGCTGCGGGGCGGCCGCGTGCGCCACTCGCAGACCCTGTTCAATGCCGGCGTGGTGTACCGGCTGGATGCATCGCAACAGCTGTTCGCCAACGTCTCGCAGGGCTTCAGCCTGCCGGACACCCAGCGCATGCTGCGCGATGTACCGGCAAGCTTCGTCATCGACAGCCGCAACGTCGGCCCGATCAAGGTCGACAGCTATGAGCTGGGCTGGCGCCGCAGCGATGCATCGCTGCAGAGCGCGGTGACCGCGTTCTACAACCGCTCGGACAAGACCGTGCAGTTCAACCGCGACTACAGCGTGTCGGTGGCCGACACCGATGAGCGCGTGTGGGGCGTGGAGGCCAACCTGCGCTACACGCCGACGGCGCAGCTGGAGCTGGGCGCAAGCCTTGCCAGCACCCGGGGCCAGTACCGCGATGCTGCCGGACGTTGGCGTGAGCTCAATGCGTTCCGCGTTTCACCCTTGAAGGCTGGTGTGCATGGGCAGTGGCGCTTCGCCAATGACAGCCTGCTGCGCTTGCAGGGACAAGTGGTGGGCGGGACCGATCGTGCCTGGCGCGATGCGCCGCTCGCAGCGATCAGTCCCAGCATCCGCGCTACCCCGGCGGCGAAGATCCACGGCTATGCGGTGTTCGACCTGATCGGCGAGCTGCCGCTGGCAGGCGGCCGCTTCAGCGCGGGCATCTACAACCTGGCCGATCGTGACTACCGCACGGTCTATGGCCAGCAGGCCGAGGCGACCTACGGAAAGATGTCCAGCCTGCCGGCGGCAGGGCGGACCTTCTCGATCGGGTATCGGGTGGAGTACTGAGCCGGGCGGCGTCCCCCGACCATTCGTCGGCCCATGACTTCCGGGGGGTTGACTACAGTTGTCGTCACGCAGAAAGTGGCGACACGTGTAGTCAAGGGAGTGGTGTCATGCGTGGCAAGACGATCGGGGACCAGGAGCTGGCCCTGCTGCAGTACATCGATGAACATGCGCCGGCCAGCGTCGGCGAGGTTGCCAGCGGCTACGGCGAGGCCCGCGGCCTGGCCCGCTCCACCGTGCTGACGATGATGGAGCGGCTGCGGGCGAAGGGGTATCTTCAGCGCCAGCAGCAGGACGGCGTCTACCGCTACCAGGCCACCCGTGGCCCGGAGAGCGTGCTGCAGGGTGCCGTGGCCCAGTTCGTCGACAACACCCTGCAGGGCTCGGTGTCGCCGTTCGTGGCCTACCTGTCGCAGCGCCAGCAGGTCAGCGACAACGAGCTGGCCGAGCTGGAAGCGCTGGTCGCCCAACTCCAATCGCGTCGCCACGAGGGCTGAGCCATGGACACCACGATGCTGATCCCGTTGCTGGAACGGCTGGGCTGGACCAGCCTGCAGACCGTGCTGCTGGTGGCCCTGGTGTACGGCGTGTGCCGCGCGCTGCCGTCGCTGTCGGCGGCCACCCGCTGCCGCCTGTGGTGGCTGGTGTCGCTGCAGGCCGTGCTCGGCCTGTTCTGGAGCCAACCGCTGCAGCTGGCCTGGCTGCCGGCACCGCAGGCGGTGGCGATGACCGCCACCGACGTTGCCGCAGATCTGGTCTACCCGCTGGCGCCGGAAGCCTCGGCGCAGCTGCTGGCGACGATGCCGATGCCTGCAGCGGAGGTGCCGGCAGTGGCGTGGTGGGCCGTTGCACTGGCTGCGCTGTGGATGTCCGGCGTGCTGCTGATGGCCCTGCGCACCTTCGGTGAGTGGCGCCGCTGCCGGGCGCTGCTGGCCGCCGCCTATCCCTGCCAGGACGAAGCGCTGGTGCAGGCCCTGCAGCTGGCCTCCGACGCACACGGCGTGCGCCCTGCGCCGCGGCTGTGGATGAGCACGCAGGTGGACGCACCGCAGCTGGTCGGGCCGTTCCGCCCGGTGCTGCTGCTGCCGGCCGGCGACAACGCCCTGCAGGGTGATGCGCTGGACCTGGCACTGACCCACGAACTGCAGCACCTGCAGCGGCGTGACCTGCAGTGGGGCCTGCTGCCCGCACTGGCCCAGCACCTGTTCTTCTTCCACCCGCTGCTGCGCCTGTCGGTGCGTGAATACGCACAGGCCCGCGAGGAAGCAGTGGATGCGGCCGTGGTCGGCCAGCACGGCGCCAGCCGCCAGGCTTATGGTCGCCTGCTGCTGCAGCTGGGCGTGGCACCGCAGCCGCATCTGGGCGTGGCGAGTGCTGCACCGAACACCACCAGCCTCAAGCGTCGCCTGCTCTCGCTGCAGCCGCGCCGGGCCTGCCCGCGCATTCTGGCAATGGCGCTGACCGCCGCCGTGGTGCTGGTGGGCGTGGCGCCGATGCGGCTGGTCGCTGCGCCAGTGCCACCGGCACCGCCTGCGCCTCCGGCGGCACCGAAGGCGGTGGTACCGCCGCCGCCGAAGGCTCCGAAAGCGCCGCCCGCACCGCCTTCGTCCGCGCGCATTCCGGCCGTGCCGGTGGCGCCCGCGCCGCCGGTCGAGCCGGCTGATGTGGAAGAACCGTCCGGTCCTGATGATGCCGACGTGGCCTACCTCGACGATGCCTCTGGCATGGATGAGGACCATGACGGCACGACCACCACCTCCATCACGACCTACGGTCGCCTCGATCTGGGCAAGTCGCCCCGGGAGGCCTTCGTGCTGGTCGATGGCGATTCGACCTTCGCCAACGGCGGCATGGACGACGTGACGGTGGCCCGCAGGCAGCTCGGCAAGGGTCCGGCGCTGTGGTTCCGCCAGGGCGACAAGCGCTACGTGGTGCGTGATCCGATGATGATCCAGACCCTGCAGCGCGCCTACAGCGGCGCCGCAGACCTCGGTCGCCAGCAGAGCGAACTGGGCCGCCAGCAGAGTGCGCTGGGTCGCGAGCAGGGCGAACTCGGCAGGCAGATGGGTGAGATGGGCCGCCTGCAGGGCGAGGAGTCACGCCGTCTTGCGCTGGCCGCCGCTGAGGTAGCGCGCAGCGCGATGGCCGCCCACGACATCAACCGTGAGGCCGCCGCAGAAGCCGCGAAGGCGGCGCGCGGCGCGACCAGCGATATGGCCGTGGCGCGAGAGGCTGCACGTGAGGCCGCCGCCGAGGCACGTCGTGCGATGCAGGAAGCCCGTAGCGAGGCCGCGCAGTCCGGCCGTACCCGTGACATGCAGCGCCTGGCCAGACAGCAGTCTGAACTGGCCAACCGACAGGCGGCACTGGGCAGCCAACAGGCCGCGTTGGGCGAGCGCCAGGCGCGCGTGCATGCGCAGGTATCGCAGCAGGCACAGCAGGTGATCGCGCGCGCACTGGCCAGC
>NZ_JAOCFV010000047.1:0-35275 GCF_029842145.1 Stenotrophomonas sp. GD03794 | reverse complement strand
GAACACCACGCGCTGTTGCGCCAGGCGATGCCCCGCGGACGGGAGCGCGCAGCTGCGGCGGTTCTATGGCGAGCCGCCGAAGATCGAAATACGGTAGTGCCGGCCGCTGGCCGGCATCCTGGCACTGCCACCGAAGATCATGAGGTTGCCAGCCAACGGCCGGCACTACCGGAACACCACGCGTTGTTGCGCCAGGCGATGCCCGGCGGACGGGAGCGCGCGGCTTACGGTCCCGGCGGCAGGCGCACTTCGAAGCGCGCCCCACCCAGCTCGCTGGAGCGGCCTACGGCCAGTTCTCCGCGGTAATCCTTGATCAGGTCCTGCACGATCGACAGGCCGATGCCGTGTCCCTGCACGCGCTCGTCGCCACGGACGCCACGCTGCAGCACCTTGCCGATGTCGTCAGGGGCAATGCCCGGGCCATCGTCGTCCACCGCCAGCAGCAGGCCGGCGCGACGGGCGTTCGGTGCCGGCAGCGGCTGCGCGGTCAGCAGCACGCGACGGTTGGCCCACTTGAAGGCGTTTTCCAGCAGGTTGCCGAGCAGTTCCTGCAGGTCACCCGGTTCGCCATGGAAGCGCGCGGCCGGGTCGATGTCGAATTCGCCCAGCACGCCCTTGGAGGCATAGACCTTTTCCAGGCCCCGCACGATTTCCTCGGCATTCGATTCGATCGGCAGCGGCGCGGAGAACAGCTTGTGGCCCGACGACGCAGCGCGTGCCAGCTGGTACGAGACCAGGTTGTTCATGCGCTGCAGCTGCACGTCCAGTTCCTCGCGCAGCGCGCCGTCGCCGGCGCCGCTGTCCATCTGCGTGCGCAGCACCGCGATCGGCGTCTTCAGGCTGTGCGCCAGATCGGCCAGGGTGTTGCGCTGGCGCTCCAGGTTCTCGCGCTCGCTTTCGATGAAGGCGTTGATGCTGTCGGTCAGCGGTTCCAGCTCGCGCGGGTGGCGCTCGCTCATGCGCTCGGTCTCGCCGCGCTGCACCTTGGTCAGCTCGGTGATCACGCGGCGCAGCGGGCGCAGGCTCCACTGCAGGATGACGGTCTGCAGCAGCAGCAGGATCAGGCCGATGCCGCCGAGGTAGAACCAGACCCGGCTGCGGAACACGCGCAGCTGCGCGCCCAGCGCGCGTGAGTCTTCCATCACGTAGATGGTGTACGGGAATTCGGTGGCGGGGTCGGCGTCGGCGTCCCACACCAGGCCCAGGCCATAGCGGTACACCGAGCCCTGGCTGCCATCGATCTGGATCATCGGCAGCGGGCCTTCGAACACTTCCTGGCGCGGTGCCAGCAGGCCGCCGCCGACGGTGGGCAGCATCGGGCCTTCGGCGGACATCGAGTTGCCCTTGCCGTGCGGCATCACCACCTGCAGGTACAGGCCACTGCCCGGCACGTCGAAGCGCGAATCCGGCGGCTGCTCGCGGATGTACAGCGAGCGGTCGCGGGTGAAATCGATGCCGGCCGCATAGGCGGTGGCGTAGTTCTTCAGGCGCTCACGCAGGTTCGCCTTCGCCGTATCGGCGAAGGCGGCGTCGAGCGCGTAACCGGCCAGCGCCAGGAACGCGACCAGACCCACGGACGCGGCGAACATCTGGCGCGCCTGCAGTGAGCGCGGCCGCCAGCGTCGGAAGAACCACAGACGGCCGGACATCGTGTAATCGCCAGGGTGAGCCGGCTCAGCCCTCGTTGCGCGGGATCGCGAAACGGTAGCCGCGGCCGCGCACGGTCTCGATCGGCTTCAGCTCGCCATCCGGGTCCAGCTTCTTGCGCAGGCGGCCGATGAAGACCTCCAGCACGTTCGAGTCGCGGTCGAAGTCCTGCTGGTAGATGTGCTCGGTGAGGTCGGCCTTGGAGACCAGCTCACCGGCATGCATCATCAGGTACTCCAGCACCTTGTACTCGTAGCTGGTCAGGTCGACATTGCTGCCGGCGACGCTGACGGTCTGGGCGGCGAGATCCAGCGCAACCGGGCCGCATTCCAGCGTCGGCTTGCTCCAGCCAGCGGCGCGGCGCAGCAGCGCGTTGACGCGGGCCAGCAGTTCTTCGACGTGGAACGGCTTGACCAGGTAGTCGTCGGCGCCCTGCTTCAGGCCCTCGACCTTGTCCTGCCAGCTCGAACGCGCGGTCAGGATCAGCACCGGGAACTTCTTGCCTTCATCACGCAGGGCCTTGATCAACTCCATGCCCGACATCTTGGGCAGGCCGAGGTCGATGATGCCGACATCGAACGGGACTTCGCGCCCCATGTAGAGGCCTTCCTCGCCGTCCTGCGCAGCATCGACGGCAAAGCCTTCGCGCTTGAGCCGGGCTGCCAGGGTCTCACGCAGCGGGGCTTCGTCTTCGACCAGAAGGATACGCATGAACTCTCCCTAGTGTCCTGGGTGTGGCCCGGAGGCCTGTGGGGTACGGGTTGATAGCGACGACTATCCCTGTTCAGGGGTTATCGCCGCGTAGTGATGACATATCCGACCGCGGCGTGCGCGGCTGTGAACGCGACGGGGCAGGGTCGTCCATGTAGCGGACCCGGCCCCGGTCGTCCATGTACTTCACCCGGTTGATGTCACGACCATCGAACGGCACACGCTCGGCGCCGAGGATGTGACCGCCGGTGGTGCGCTGCACGCGGCGCACGGCATCGGACAGCGATCGCTCGTCGCCACGATTGCCACGCTCGCCCCGCTCCATCATCTCCGCCCTCGCCTGCTCGCCACGCGGCGGCTGTTGCGCCAGCGCCGAAGACAGCGGCACAGCCGACAGCACCACGCAGGTGGCCAGGGCAATGCGGCAATGGAAGGGAGCGGAAGACATCGATGCGATCCTAGCCGAGCTCGGCGATTCGTTCAAAAGTCGTAAATCCGGGTGCCGGGTTCGGGACCCGGCGTTTTACAAATCCTTTGCAAATTCTTGGTTTGGGGCAGTGAATCCGGTCTGAACTTTTCCGGCCCTTCGCCCGCGTCGTTCATCTAAGTGAACATTCGGGACGAATCGCCGTCCCTTGTCAAGCCGGGAGTGTGACTGCGGTCACGCTGCGGCGCGATCAGCGTCGCGCTCGGTGACGGCCAGCGCCTGTTCGACCAGGCGCCAGTCGGCGCCCGGGCGGTGCGCGCCCTCGCTCAGCACCTGGCGGAATGCGCGGCCACCGGGCTGGCCGTGGAACAGGCCGAGCAGGTGGCGGGTGATGTGCTTCAGTGCCAGGCCTTCGCCCAGCCGCGCCTCGATGTAGGGGCGCATCGCGCGCAGCAGGTCTCCACGGGCCTGCAGCGGGGCGCCGGTATGCAGCGCCTCCAGTTGATGCAGCAGGTAGGGGTCGTGATAGGCCGCCCGGCCCAGCATCACGCCATCGACGTGCGCGGCCTGCACCTGCACCGCCTCGATGCTGGCCAGGCCGCCGTTGATCACCACCGGCAGTGCCGGGCGCTCCCGCTTCAGGCGGTAGGCCCAGTCGTATTTGAGCGGGGGAACCTCACGGTTCTCCTTCGGCGACAGGCCCTTCAGCCACGCGTTGCGCGCATGCACCACCACCATCGCCGCACCGGCGGCAACCTGGCGGTCGACGAAGCTGGCAAACACGTCGTAGTCGTTGTCCTCGTCCACGCCCAGGCGGCACTTCACCGTTACCGGGATATCAACCGCGTCGACCATCGCCGCGACGCATTCGGCCACCAGCGCCGGCTCGCGCATCAGGCACGCGCCAAAACGCCCGGCCTGCACGCGGTCGGACGGGCAGCCGCAGTTGAGGTTGACCTCGTCATAGCCCCACTCGCCGGCGATGCGCGCGGCCTGCGCCAGCAGCACCGGATCACTGCCACCCAGCTGCAGCGCCAGCGGCTGTTCGCTGCGGTCGAAGCCGAGCAGGCGCTCGCGATCGCCGTGGATGACCGCGTTGGCATGCACCATTTCCGTGTACAGGCGTGCGCCCGGCGCCAGCACCCGATGGAACACGCGGCAATGGCGGTCCGTCCAGTCCATCATCGGGGCAACGGACAGGCGCAGGGAATCGGCGTAACGGGCGGTGGCGGACGTCATCGGGGCATTGATCGTGGAGACTGGCATTGCCAGTGAGATCAATAGTTTACACCGCGCGGCTGAATGCGCCCGGTCAGCCGCGCGGCGAGCGCCGGTTGGGCCCGGCTCCCGCTGGCGGCCGCGGCGGGCTGGGGGGCGGAGGCGGACGCTTCCTGCCCTCGGGGAGCTTGGGATTCGCGTTCTCCATGGATACGACCAGCGGGTTCAGCGCAGTACGCCACGCATTGACGCAGATACCAATTGAACGATGTATCCTTATGGATACGATTCATGGATGGCAACCCTCCAGGCAACAGAGACGTTCACGCGCTGGCTGCGCGGGCTCAATAACAGCGGGACCCGGGCCGTGATCGTGGAACGCCTGCAGCGCGTCGCCCGCGGTCTCGAGGGAGATGTTCGATCGGTGGGTCATGGCGTGAGCGAACTGCGTATCAACCATGGACCGGGATATCGCGTGTATTTCACACGCCGCGGGAGATCCATCGTCGTGCTCCTGCACGGTGGCGACAAGTCGAGCCAGCGTCGCGATATCGAGAAAGCGGTCAGGCTCGCGGAGTTGCTGTAGCCACCATTCGATTCCATGCCGTTCCCAGGACTCTCCCCATGAGCAAGCTGAAGACGATTCCCTTCGATCCCGCCGACTATCTGGATGATGACGTCGCAATCGCCACCTATCTGAGCGAGGCCTTGGCAGCAGGTGATGCGGGCCACTTCCAAGAGGCACTCGGAACAGTGGCACGTGCCCGTGGCATGGGCGGCGTTGCCGAGGTCTCCGGCCTTGGACGCGAGAGCCTGTACAAGGCGCTGCGCCCCGGAGCACACCCACGCTTCGACACCGTGCAGCGGGTACTGTCAGCGCTCGGGGTGCATCTCATCGTGCAAGCCGACAAGCAACCCGCTGGCACCGCCTGATCGCAGCCACTGCGCTCGCCGGGCATGGCCCGGCGCTACCTGGGGCGCGCTGCGGACTCAATGCCCCCCGCGCGCGCCGCCCACCTGCTCGATCAACGTCTGGCTGGCCGCATTGAGCCCCACCACCGTCACCTCCGCACCGTGCGCGGCCAGCTTTTCCTGCGCCCGCTCCAGCGCGGCCACGGCAGTCAGGTCCCACAGGTGGGCATCGCGCAGATCAATCTGCACCTTCGGCGCCACGTGCTGGTAATCGAACGCCGCACCCAGCTGCCCCGCCGAGGCAAAGAACACCTGCCCGCGCACGCGGTAGACCTGCGTGTCACCGGCATCGTCGCGCTGCACGTCCAGCATGCGGCCGACCTTGCGCGCGAAGAACAGGGCCGACAGCAGCACACCGCTGAGCACGCCCTTGGCCAGATCGTGGGTGGCCACGGTGACCACCACGGTCAGCAGCATCACCGCAGAGGAACTGCGCGGATGCGTGCGCAGGTCGCGCAGCGAGCGCCAGCTGAAGGTGCCGATGCTGACCATGATCATCACTGCAACCAGCGCCGCCATCGGGATCTGCCGTACCAGATCGCTGCCGTACACCACCAGCACCAGCAGGAACACACCGGCCACCAGGCAGGACAGGCGGCCGCGGCCACCGGAGGTCACGTTGATCACCGACTGGCCGATCATCGCGCAGCCGGCCATGCCACCGAGGAAGCCGGTGACCGTGTTCGCCACGCCCTGGCCGACGCATTCGCGGTTGCGCTCGCTGGGCGTCTCGGTGATGTCCTCGACGATCTGCAGGGTCATCATCGATTCGAGCAGACCGACCACGGCCAGCGTGGCCGATACCGGCAGCAGGATGCGCAGCGTTTCCCAGGTGAGCGGCACATCGGGGATGAGGAAATGCGGCAGGCTGTCAGGCAACTGGCCCATGTCGCCGACGCTGCGCACCTCCACACCAAAGCCAATCACCACGGCGGTAAGCACCACAATGGCCACCAGCGGTGATGGCACGGCGCGGGTGAGGCGTGGCAACAGGTAGATGATCGCCAGCGCGGCGGCGCACAGCACGTAGACCGCAGGGCCGCGGCCGATCAGCTCGGGCATCTGTGCCAGGAAGATCAGGATCGCCAGCGCGTTGACGAAGCCGGTGATGACCGAGCGCGAGACGAAACGCATCAACGCGCCGAGCTTGAACACGCCGGCCAGTACCTGCAGCAACCCAGCCAGGATGCTGGCAGCGAACAGGTACTGCAGGCCGTGGTCCTTGACCAGGTCCGACCATCACCAGCGCCATTGCACCGGTGGCGGCGGAGATCATGCCGGGGCGGCCGCCAGCGATGGCAGTGATGACGGCAATCGAGAACGCGGCGTACAGGCCGACCTTGGGGTCGACACCGGCGATGAGCGAGAAGGCGATGGCCTCGGGAATCAGGGCCAGGGCGACGACGATGCCGGACAGCAGGTCGCCACGGATGTTGCCGAGCCATTGCTGGCGCAGGGGGTAGGACGTTTGCATGGGAAAGCTCCGCGCGCAGGCGGGCGTGGCCGCATGGCGCTGCAGTGGAAAGACACGGGTTCCTGAGCCGGGCAGGCCGGCTGCCGATGTGCGGCAAGGGTCAGGGTGGCGTGATCACTGCAGGCGGGCGTCGGTACGTGGGAGGGGCGCAGTCTACGGGAAGCGGCCCCACGGGGGTAGCGCGGTTGGCCGGCGGAGGCTGCGAAAGGCAGCGGAGCCTGGCTCCGCTCTACAATTGAACCATGGCCGCCAACCGCCCGAAGTTCTTCGACCCCACTACCGAACAGGGCGTGCTGCGCCTGTCGATCGCCGCCTCTCTGCTGCTGGCCGCGGCGGCGGTGGTGTTCGGCCTGCTGGCCAATTCTTCGCTGATCATCTTCGACGGCATCTACGGCCTGATCGATGTGGTGATGACCTGGCTGTCGCTTCTGGTGGCGCGCCTGATCGCGCTGTCCACACAGACCGATGCGCTGCAATCGCGGCTCAACCAGCGCTTCACCATGGGCTTCTGGCACCTGGAGCCGATCGTGCTGGGGGTGAGCGGCACACTGATGATCGGTGCGGCGCTGTATGCACTGGTCAATGCGGTGGACGCGTTGATGTCCGGGGGCCGCCATATCGCGCTCGGCCCGGCCATCGCCTTCGCCGGGCTGTCGATCGTGGGCGAAGCCGCGCTGGCCTGGTTCATCCTGCGCGCCAACCGCCGCATCGGTTCGGAGTTCATCGCGCTGGACGCGAAGAACTGGGTGATCGCCGCCAGCATGTCGGCCTGCTACCTGCTGGCCTTCCTCGGCGGCGTGCTGGTACAGGGCACCTCGTGGGCCTGGGTCGGGCCGTACATCGACCCGGCCATCCTCGCCTTCGTCTGCGTGCTGGTGATGATCGCCCCGCTCGGCACCGTGCGCCGGGCGCTGGCCGGCATCCTGCTGGTCACCCCGCCGGAACTGCAGGCCCATGTGGATGCAGTGGCACGCGGGATCGTGGCCAAGCACGGTTTCGTCGAGCACCGCAGCTACGTGGCGCAGGTGGGGCGTGGCGAGCAGATCGAGCTGTTCTTCGTGGTGCCGGAAAACGACCCGCCGCGGCCCTTGGTGGAATGGGATCAGCTGCGCGACGAGATCGGCGATGCGCTGGGCGAAGCCTCGCCGGACCGCTGGCTGACCATCATGTTCACCACTGACCGCGAGTGGACGATCTAGGCCAGCAGGACGATCGATCAAGTTTTTCGTACGCATTGCAACCCAACGTACGCGGAAACCGGGCAAAGTAGGCTCCAACGCAACACCCACCCACCGACCAGGAGCATCCCGATGTCCATCGAAAAGGTTCTGTACACCGCCCAGGCCACCTCCACCGGCGGCCGTGAAGGCCGTTCCGTCTCTTCCGACAACGTGCTGGACATCCAGCTGTCGACCCCGCGCGAGCTGGGCGGCGCCGGCGGCCCGGGCACCAACCCGGAACAGCTGTTCGCGGCCGGCTACTCGGCCTGCTTCCTGGGCGCGCTGAAGTTCGTGGCCGGCCAGGCCAAGGTCGCGCTGCCGGCCGACACCACCGTGACCGGCAAGGTCGGCATCGGCCAGATCCCGACCGGTTTCGGCATCGAAGCCGAGCTGACCATCAGCGCTCCGGGCGTGCCGCGCGAGCAGCTGGAAGAGCTGGTGCAGAAGGCGCACATCGTGTGCCCGTACTCCAACGCCACCCGCGGCAACATCGACGTGACGCTGATCGTTGCCTGATGGGACCGGGGTCGGATCCCTTTGCCACCGGCAAAGGGCTCTGACCCCATCGCAGAGTACTCGGGGGTCAGAGCCCTTTCGCGTTGCGAAAGGGCTCCGACCCCAAAAAAATGGGCGGATGCCGGTCGAAACCGAACATCCGCCCATCCCACCTTCGTTGTCCCGCACGGGGGCATGAGGTTGCCGGCCAGCGGCCGGCGCTACCAGGTCACTTCTCGCTCGTGATGAGCTGCACGACGCTGGAGAAATCCAGCTTGCCGCGGCCGGCCTGGTGGTTCATCGAGTACAGGTTGCGGGCCACTTCGCCCAGCGGAATCGAAGCGCCGACACTCATCGCCGCTTCCACCGCCAGGCCCATGTCCTTCAGCATCAGATCGCTGCCGAAACCGCCGCTGTAGCCGCGCGAGGCCGGGGCGTTTTCCAGCACGCCCGGCCACGGGTTGCACACTTCAGTGGCCCAGCTACGGCCGGTGCTGACCGCCATCATCTGCGACAGCACCTTCGGGTCCAGCCCATGCGCCACGCCGAGGGCGATGGCTTCGCCGGTGACCGCCATGATCACGCCCAGCGCCATGTTGTTGCACAGCTTGGCGACCTGGCCGGCACCGCTGGCGCCGACATGGAAGATGTTCTTGCCCATCGCCTGCAGCACCGGGCGAGCGCGCTCCAGCGCATCCTCCTCGCCACCGACGATGAAGGTGAGGGTGCCGGCCTGGGCACCGGCGGTACCGCCGGATACCGGCGCGTCGATCATCTGCAGGCCACGTGCGGCAGCGGCTTCGGAGACCTTGCGGGCGCTGGCCGGGGCGATCGTGCTGCAGTCGATGACCAGCGCACCGGCCGGGATCGCGCCGAGGATGCCGTCGTCGCCCAGGTACACGCCTTCGACGTGGCGGCTGGCCGGCAGCATCGAGATCACCACCTCGGCATCGGCCAGGGTTTCGCGCGCCGATGCGGCCGCGCTGGCACCGGCATCGACGGCGGCCTGCACCGCGGCCGGGACCAGATCGAACACGCGCACGGTATGGCCGTTCTTGACCAGATTGGCGGCCATCGGGCCACCCATGTTGCCCAACCCGATGAATGCAATGCGGCTCATGCAAGGCTCCTTTCAACAAGGGGAGTGCCCAGGTCGGCCAGCGGATGCGCGGCAGCGGCCCAGGGGGAAGCGAAGAAGGTGTCGGCCCACGCGCCGGTGGCCTCGGCCAGGGTGGCCGGGTTCCACTGCGGATTGCGGTCCTTGTCGATCAGCAGCGCGCGGATGCCTTCGGCGAAATCACCGTGGGCGGCGCAATGCAGGGCGACGATGTACTCAAGGCGGTAGATCGCGGCCAGGTCCTGGCCGGCACTGCGGCGCTGCAGCTCGTACGACAGCCGTGCCGAACCGGGTGCACCGGCGGCGAGGGTCTTCTGTGCTGCCTGCAGCCAGGCATCGTCGGTCTGCAGACCGGCAATGCGCGCAATGATGGCCTGCAGGTCATCGCCTTCGCACAACGCATCAACCTGCGCCGCATTGGCCAGCAACGGACCCGTGGCAGCATCGCTGGCATGCGACTGCAGCAGATGGCTGAGGCGTTCGTGGTTGTGTGCGGCGTTGCTGGACCACGCGACCTGCAGCAGCGCGTCGAACACCGCGCTGCGGCGTTCTTCGGCCACGTGCACATCGGCCAGGCCGGCATAGATGGCATCGCCTGGATTGAGCAGTGCGCCGGTCAGGGCCAGGAACAGCCCGCCCTTGCCCGGTACGCGTGGCAGCAGCCAGCTGCCACCCACATCGGGGAACAGGCCGACGGTGATTTCCGGGAAGGCCAGCTTGGAGCGCTCGCTGACCACGCGGTGGCTGGCACCGGACATCAGGCCGATGCCACCGCCCATCACGATGCCGTGGCCCCAGCACAGGATCGGCTTGGCATAGGTGTGGATGAGGTAATCGACGCGGTATTCGACGTCGAAGAACTCGGCCGCGTAATCGTTCTCGCGGATGTCGCTGCGGCCGGCCTCGCGGAAGGCGGCCATGCTCTTGTACAGGCTGTGCAGGTCGCCGCCGGCGCAGAACGCCTTTTCGCCAGCGCCCTGCAGCACCACCATGGCGATGCCGTCGTCGTCGGCCCAGGCATTCAACTGCTTCAGCAGCAGGTTCGCCATCGGCAGCGAGAAGCCGTTGAGCGTGCGCGGCGCGTTGAGCGTGGCGATGCCGATGCGCGTGCCATTGCCGGCTGCGCGCTCTTCGAACAGCACCGGTGCGTCGTCGGCAGCGGTGTCGGTGCTCATGCGTTCTTCCACTGCGCAGCGCGCTTTTCCAGGAAGGCGGTCACGCCCTCGACCTGGTCGGCGGTGTCGAACAGGTCGACGAAGGCTTCGCGTTCGGCCACCAGCGCCGAAGCGTGGGTGCCGGTGCGGGTGGCCTGCACCAGGGTCTTGCAGGCGGCGATGCTGGTCGGGCTCTGCTTGCCGGCCTTCTTCGCCCATTCCAGCGCCAGCGCCTTGGCTTCGCCCTTGCCGACCTTTTCTTCGGCCAGGCCGATCCGCAGCGCGGTCTCGGCGTTGATGCGCTCACCCAGCAGGATCATGCGCTTGGCCCAGCCCTCGCCAACCAGGCGCGGCAGGTTCTGGGTGCCACCGGCGCACGGCAGCAGGCCGACGGTGGCCTCCGGCAGCGCGACCTGGGCATGGTCTTCAATGATGCGCAGATCACAGGCCAGCGCGCATTCCAGGCCACCGCCCATGGCGTAGCCGTTGATCGCGGCAATCGACACACCACGGAAACCGGACAGCGCCTCGAAGGCTTCGCCGAAACGGCGTGCGGCTTCGCGTGCGGCGGCCTTGTCGCCCGAGGCGAACTGGTTGAGGTCGGCACCGGCGGAGAAGAACTTCTCGCCATCGCCGGTAATCACCAGCGCGTAGATCTCGCGGTCTGCGTTGAGCGCGCCCACCAGGTCGCGCAGTGCCGACAGGCTGTGCACGGTCCAGGTATGCGCCGGCGGGTTGTGCAGGGTGATGACCGCGGTGTGGCCATCGGCCTCGACCTTCAGGCCCACGTGCTCCTGGGTACGCCAATCCTTCATCGCAGTTCCTCTTCGGTGTTGAGCAGGTGACGGGCAACGATCACCCGCATGATCTCGTTGGTGCCTTCCAGGATCTGGTGCACGCGGCAGTCACGCAGCAGGCGCTCGATCGGGTATTCGCGGATGTAGCCGTAGCCACCGTGGATCTGCAGTGCTTCGTTGCAGACGTTGAAACCGGCATCGGTGGCGAAGCGCTTGGCCATCGCGCACCACACGTTGGCGTCGCTGGCACCGGCATCGAGCTTGCGCGCAGCGGTGTGCACCATCTGCCGGGCGGCCACCAGCTGGGTGACCATGTCGGCCAGCTTGAACTGCAATGCCTGGAACTCGGCCAGTGCCTTGCCGAACTGGCGGCGCTCGCCCATGTAGCGGCGTGCAGCGTCCAGCGCACCCTGCGCGGCGCCCAGCGAGCAGGCGGCGATGTTGATGCGGCCGCCATCGAGCCCCTTCATCGCCAGCTTGAAGCCGCCGCCTTCCTCTCCCAGAAGGTGGCTGACCGGTACGCGGACGTTTTCGAAGGTGATGCCACGGGTAGGCTGGCTGTTCCAGCCCATCTTCTCTTCCTTGCGGCCGAAGCTGATGCCCGGCAGGTCGGCCGGCACCGCAATGGCGCTGACACCGCCGGCACCGGCACCACCGGTACGCGCCATCACCACCAGCAGCTCGGTGGCACCGGCGCCGGAAATGAAGGCCTTCGAGCCGTTCAGCACATAGAAGTCACCGTCGCGCACGGCGGTGGTCTTCAGCGAGGCCGCATCGGAACCGGCACCGGGTTCGGTCAGGCAGTACGAGGCCAGCTTGAGGCCGGCGGCCAGATCCTGGCCCCACGCATCGCGCAGCGCCGGCTGGCCCCACTTGGACACCATCCACGAGGCCATGTTGTGGATGCTGATGTACGCCGCGGTCGACGGATCCACGTTGGCGAGCTCCTCGATGACGACGGCGGCGTCCAGTCGGCTCAGGCCGCTGCCGCCCACTTCCGGGTCCATGTACAGGCCGCAGAAGCCCAGTTCACCGGCCTTGGCGATCGCCTCGCGCGGAAAGATGCCCTCCGCATCCCATCGCGCGGCGTGCGGCGCCAGTTCGGCCTGTGCGAAGTCGCGCGCCGCCTCGCGGTACGCCTGCTGCGCTTCTTCCAGTTCCGTCGTCATCGAGTGGCTCATGGCTGCTCCTGCCGTTACTTCAGGCTGATCGTGGTGTTGACGCCATGGCTGAGCGTCTCGTCATCGAACCAGCGCGCGGTGACCGTCTTGGTCTGTGTGTAGAACAGCACCACCTGCTTGCCGTACGGGCCCAGGTCGCCCAGCTTGGAGGCGCGCGAACCGGTGAACGAGAACAGCGGCACCGGCACCGGGATCGGCACGTTGATGCCGACCTGGCCCACGTCGATGTCTTCCTGGAACTTGCGCGCGGCCGCGCCGGACTGGGTGAACAGTGCGGTGCCGTTGCCGTTCGGGTTGCTGTTGACCATCGCGATGGCCTCTTCCAGCGTCTCCGCTTCGAGGATGACCAGCACCGGCCCGAAGATTTCTTCCTGGTAGATGCGCATGTCGGTGGTGACACCGGCAAAGATGGTCGGGCCGACGAAGTTGCCCTTCTCGAAACCATCGACCTGCGGCTTGCGTCCATCGAGCACCAGCTTGGCGCCCTGCTCCACGCCCGAGGCGATCAGGCCTTCCACGCGCTCGCGGGCGCTGCAGGAAATGACCGGACCGACGTCGGTGCCGGCGACGGTGCCGCCGCTGACCTTCAGGGTCTTGGCCTTGGTGACCAGGTCCTGCACCCAGTTGCGTGCTTCACCCACCAGCACCAGGGTGGAGGCCGCCATGCAGCGCTGGCCCGCGGCACCGAAGGCGGCGCCGACCATCGCGTTGAGGGTCTGTTCCTTGTTGGCGTCCGGCAGCACCACGGCGTGGTTCTTGGCGCCCATCATGCACTGCACGCGCTTGCCGGCCAGCGAGGCACGGTTGTAGACGTGGGTGCCGACGCGGGTGGAACCGACGAACGAAACGGCCTTGATGTCCGGGTGGTCGCAGATCGCGTTGACCACTTCCTCGCCGCCATGGACGACGTTCAGCACGCCCTTCGGAATGCCTGCTTCCAGCGCAAGCTCGACCAGGCGCATGGTGACCATCGGGTCCTGCTCGGACGGCTTGAGGATGAAGGTGTTGCCCGTTGCAATCGCCATCGGGAACATCCACAGCGGGATCATCGCCGGGAAGTTGAACGGGGTGATGCCGGCGCACACGCCCAGCGGCTGCATGATCGTGTAGGTGTCCACGCCATTGGCCACGTTGTTGGCCAGCTCGCCCAGCTGCAGGTTGCCGATGGCGGCGGCGTGCTCGACCACTTCCAGGCCGCGGAACACATCGCCTTCGGCGTCCGGCAGGGTCTTGCCCTGTTCGGCGGTAAGGATGTGGGCCAGCTCGCTCATGTTTTCGCGGATCAGCTGCTGGTACTTCAGGAAGATGCGCGCACGGGTGCCGATCGGGGTCTTGCGCCAGGTCTTGAAGGCTTCCTTGGCGGCGGCGACGGCGGCGTCCACTTCGCCGGTGGTGGCGAACGGCACCTTGGCCAGCACGTCCTGGGTGGCCGGATTGATCACGTCCTGCCAGTGGGAGGTGGCCGATTCAACGAACTGGCCATCGATCAGCATGCGGATACGGGGCGCTGCAACAGTCATGACGACAATCCCACAGGGTGCGAAAGATGCTTGGCATTATTCACAGCACCCACCTCGATTTCCGGGCTGAATCCGCTTAATCTGGCCAACACGCCAGACGATTCATGTTAATTCTGTGAATTATTCAGCCCCCCAGCGACAACTTGGCCTGCGCCTGCTGCGGCTGCGCGAGCAGCGCGGCTACAGCCAGGCCGATCTGGCTCGGGCGCTGGGGCTGTCGGCCAGCTACCTGAACCAGATCGAGCGCAACAAGCGCCCACTCACGCCAGCAGTGCAGAAGAAGCTGGGCGAGGTATTGGGCGACGTTTCCGCGCTGTTCGACGAGGATGAGCCCGCCGCCCTGCAGGAAGCGCTGGGCGAGACCCTGCGTGACCTGGGTCTGGCCGAGGTCAGCGCGACCGAGCTGCGCGCGCTGGCCGGCAACCTGCCGCAGGTCAGCCGCGCCCTGCTGGACCTGCATCGCCGCCACCTGGCCCTGCGCGAACATGCCGCGGCCCTGGAATTCCAGCTGGGCGAGCCGGGTGCCGGCAGCACCCTGCCGGCCGGCGACCAGGTCCGCGAATTCTTCAATCGCATGCACAACCACATTCCCGAGCTGGACGAGCTGGCCGAGCAGCTGTTCGCCGAATGGGGGCTGTCGCCCGGGCACGTGGCACCGCGGCTGCGCCAGCTGCTGGCCGACCGCCATGGCGTGCTGGTGGAAGTGGCCGCACTGCAGGCCGGGCGCGAAAAGCGGCAATACGATGCCGGTGCGCGGCGGCTGTGGCTGCCCGATTACCTGGAGCCCGGCCAGCAGGCGTTCCAGATGGCGGCCGAGCTGGCCCTTCACGGCTACCTGCCGCAGATCGACGCGGTGGTGGCGCGCGCCGGGTTCACCGATGAGGCACGCATCGCGCAGGCGCGGATCGGTCTTTCCAACTATTTCGCCGGCGCGCTGGTGATGCCGTACATGCGCTTCCTGCGTGCGGCCGAAGCCAGCAGCTACGACATCGAACTGCTGGCGCATCAGTTCGGCGTCGGCTTCGAAGCGGTCTGCCACCGGCTGAGCACGCTGGCGCGGCGCAGTGCGCCCGGGCTGCCATTCTTCTTCATCCGCGTGGATCGCGCCGGCAATGTGTCCAAGCGTCATTCGGCCACCGATTTCCATTTCTCGCAGGTAGGTGGGTCGTGCCCGCTGTGGATCGTCTACGAGGCGTTCAACCAGCCGGGGCGGATCCTGACGCAGACCGCGCGCATGCCCGATGGGCGGCGCCACTTCTGGCTGGCGCGGCAGGTCAGCAGCGGGCCGGTGGGGCATGGCCAACCGCGGAAGACGTTCGCGGTAGCGCTGGGCTGCGATCTGCAGCATGCCGAGCGGCTGGTGTATTCACTGGGGCTGGATGTGCAGAGCCCGGGCAATTCGGTGTCGATCGGCCCGGGGTGCCGGGTGTGCCCGCGGGAGGACTGCATGCAGCGCGCGTTCGCGCAGTTGCCGGGGCGGTAGGGGTGGTTCGGCAGGGCGGCGCCCTGCACCTGCGGTAGTGCCGGCCGCTGGCCGGCAACCTCAAAAGCAACAGCTGGCATTCCGTGGGATGGCGGGGCGGTGTCGGATTGCGGGGACGCCGTGAACCCGTCCCTGGGGGCTTGGCCGCGGCATCCATGCCGCGGACACCCCGCAATCCGACACCACCGCGCCTTCGACAGTTTCCTGCCATCTGTCGGAACGACGTATTGCCCTGGTAGGTGTCGACCTTGGTCGACACGGTAGATCCAGGCATGGCGTGGGTCTACTAAACCTTTCATGCGTAGGCTGCATCCCATTGCAATGCCTGCCCACGGAGTTGGCCATGTTCCTGTTGCGTTCCTGCCTGGTCCTGCTGCTCGCTGCCTGCGCTGCGCCGGCGTGGGCGACGTTCTCCATTGCCGCCTGCAACGCGGCCGGCGACTGTGGGGTGGCGGTAGCCACGCACAACCTGGCGGTCGGGGGCGTGGGTGTGCCGTGGGCGCAGGCGAAGGTGGGCGCGGTCGCCAGCCAGTTCGAGACCAACCCGACCTATGGCTCCAAAGGCCTTGAACTGCTGGCCAAAGGCCGCACGCCTGCCCAGGTGCTGAAGCAGCTGCTCGATGAAGACGGCAACTTCGATGGCACCACGCTTGCCGAGCGCCAGGTGGGGCTGGTCAGCGCGCGCGGCGGCAATGCGCAGTACACCGGCGCTACCGCGCAGCAGGCGGATTGGGCCGGTGCACAGGGCGAGGGCATGCTGAGCGTGCAGGGCAATGGTCTGGCCGGGCCAGAGGTGCTGGCATCGATGCAACGCGCCTTCGCCGCATCTCAGGGTGAGTTGGCGGCGCGCTTGCTGGCGGCGCTGGAAGCCGGTCAGGCAGCGGGTGGTCAACGCAGTGGACAATGGTCGGCGGCGCTGCTGGTGCGCACGCCCGGGGGCGACTGGCAGGACACCGACCTGCGCGTGGACGCTGACCCACGCGCGGTCGCAAGGCTGCGCGAGCTGTACGACATGCGCCTGTCCAACGAGGCGATCATCCGCGCCGAGCAGCACTGGGAGAAAGGCGATGTGGCAGGGGCGCGTGCGGCACTGGCGACCTCGTTGTCGCTGGCCCATGGCTGGGACCGTACCTGGGCGCGCGCTGCGCGCCTGGCGATGCGGCAGGGCGATACGGCGCTGGCGCGCGAGTATCTGGCAGGACTGCGTGCGCTCAATCCGGGCTGGGTGAAGCAGGAGCTGGCGTTGCCGTTGTATGCGCCGTTGCAGGGTGATGCGGTGGTGGCGTCGTGGCGATGAGGCACCGCAGGGGTCAGATCGTGCCGACCAAGGTCGGCACCCACCAGAACAGTTCAATCGGCTGCGGCGGAGATCAGTAGATCGGCGTGACCTTCATCTGCGGCAGCGGACGCGGTGCGCCGTCAGTAAGGTCCGGGCCGAGGTCTTCCCAGGTACGTCCCTGCTCGACCATCAAGCCCCACAGCTGCTGCGAGGCCAGCCGCTTGTCTTCCGAGCCCAGCTTGTACGACGGTGGCGTCGGCTGGCCACTGGCAACCATCGCGTACGCTGCACGGTAGGCCAGTACCTGCTGCGCCGGGTCATCGGTACGCGCCACTTCCAGCGTGTAGCGCTGGTAGGCGGAGGCCAGGTTGCGCCAGCGGATCCAGTAATGGTTCTCGAACGAGAACGAACAGAAGCGTGCACCGGCCAGGCTGCCCTTGTCGGCGATGCGGGTCAGCACGTCCTGCGTCATGTCCAGGTTCATGCCGCCTTCGTCACCCTGCAGGCTGACGTGCACGATGCGGTCGCGGTAGCCCGGCGCGCGCGCCTGCAGCAGATCGCGCCAGTTCTGCATGGTCGCCACCACCGCGAACAGGAAGCGGCCCAGCTCGGCGGCCGCCAACGGCGTGGCGATCGACTGATAGGTGCGCTGCCAGCCGTGGCGGTTCTCGGTGGGCAGGAACACGGCATGTTCCAGCGCCTGGCGGCCACTGCTGCCGTGGCTCACGTCTTCGGCGTGCTGCGGGTAAACCAGATTGATGGCGAAGGTTGGCCAGCGCGGCAGGGCGGCATCGAACAGATGAATCGGGAAGTTGCTGCTGATGCCACCATCAGAGAACCAGCAGATGCGGAACGCGGTGATCACCGGTCCGCAGGTCTGCCCGGCACTGGTCAGCCCTTCCATGCTGTCGGCCACGTTGTGCTCCTGGTCGGCAGCGGGTGCGGTCGGTTCGCAGCGACGCTCGCGGCGCGAGGGCTCATGCAACGGCACCGCGCTGATCAGCAGCGGGAAGCTCAGGCTCATGCGCGTGGCCACCAGCACCGGCAGCTTCGGGCCCTGCGGCAGGTGGTAGTACCGGCGCCCTTCCACCTCCAGCGGCGGGCCGGCCTGCGTCACCAGCCACTGCACCACGCTGGCCGGGAACAGCTGCTCGAACTCCTCGCGCAGGAACCAGAACTGCGCACCGCCCAGCGGCAACGTACGCGGCTCGTTGTGCGACACGCAGGTGGTGATCATCTGCAGGCTGATCGCATGCGGGCTGTCCGGCTCGCCGGCATAGCGCGGCGCGTCGTGCAGGTCGGCGAACGTGAGCGGTGCATCCAGCGGCTTGCCGGACAACTGCTGCAGGCACGCGTGCAGCCACTCGGTCAACGCCGGCGTGCGTGCATCGCGGCCGAGACCGCTGCACAGGCCCAGCAGATTGCGCCGCGCCACCCGCGCCACCCGCAGCGCGGCACCGGCCACGCCGGCACCGTACGCGCACAGCAGCGACGGCAGCAGCGTGGCGGCCACGCCGCTCCAGCCACCGCCCCACCAGCCCAGGCCGAGCAGCAGTGCCAACGACACCAGCACTTCCAGCGGCGCGATCTCGAATACGGCAACGGCCAGGCACAGCAGCTTGTGCGGCAGGCCGGCATTGCCGGTCAGCACCACCAGCAGCCGGTAGGCGGCGCGTGCGCCCCGTGCCGGCTGGAACAGGCTGTAGATGAAACCGCGCCGCGACAGCTGCGCCGACACCGCCGACAACCCGCCATAGCCGGCATCGCCGGGCAGGTGCTCGCCGGCCTGCTGGCGGCGATCACCGCATGCCGCCGCAGCCGCCACCGCCGCAGCGATGGCACCGGCCGAAGTGCCGCCGATGCTCTTGAAGCGATACTCGCGCGCCAGCGCCAGTACCGCATTGGGGTACACGATGCCGCTGGTGATGCCGCCTTTCATGACCAGATCGCAGTACTTGTCCGCCACTGTCTTGCCCCCGAGCATGCCGTCCGCCGCGTGGGTGCCAGTATGGCGCAGAGGCTTCTCAGGGCCTGAGAACAGCAGCGCAGTCCCGGCAGGAATCGTCGGCGTTCAGCGGAAGGCATGCCTGCAGGCTTGACCCGCCCCGCCATCGGCGTAGCATCTGCAGCAAGCCAAGGGACAGACCCGCGGCTGCCACAACGACATGAGGGATTCTCATGGAATTCGACTATCTCGTCTTCATCGGGCGATTCGAGCCCTTCCACAACGGCCATGCCGCCGTTGCCCGCCTGGCCCTGAGCCGGGCCCGCAAGCTGATCTTCCTGGTCGGCTCTGCCGATACCCCCCGCAGCCTGCGCAACCCCTGGACCGTGGCCGAACGCGCCGTGATGATCCAGGCCGCCCTTGATGGCCACACCGACCGCCTGCTGATCCGCCCGCTGCGCGACCACCTGTACAACGAAGCGCAGTGGATCGCCAATGTGCAGCGCCAGGTGGCCGAAGCCCTGCGCAACGACGGTGCCGCCGCCGATGCAAAGGTGGGCCTGATCGGCATGGACAAGGACGCCTCCAGCTACTACCTGCGCGAATTCCCGCAGTGGCCGCTGGTGGACGTGCAGCATACCGCCACCCTGTCGGCCACCGAGCTGCGGCGCTACCTGTTCGAAGCCGGCGACGTCGACTTCCACGGCGCGCTGCTGATGCTGCGTGGCAATGTGCCGGCGCCGGTGTACGACATGCTCGAAGCGTTCCGCAGGAGCGCGCCTGCGTATGGCCAACTGGTGGCCGAGTACCGCTTCATCGAACAGTACAAGGCCGCCTGGAAGGATGCGCCCTACGCGCCCACCTTCGTCACCACCGATGCGGTGGTGGTGCATTCGGGCCACGTGCTGCTGGTGCGTCGCCGTTCGGAACCCGGCAAGGGCCTGTGGGCGCTGCCCGGCGGCTTCGTCGGCCAGGAACAGAGCCTGCTCGACAGCTGCCTGCGCGAACTGCGCGAGGAAACCCGGCTGAAGATTCCGCTGCCGGTGCTGAAGGGATCGCTGAAGGGCCAGCAGGTCTTCGACCACCCCGACCGCAGCCAGCGCGGCCGCACCATCACCCACGGCTTCCACTTCGAGTTTCCGGCCGGTGACCTGCCGCCGGTGCGCGGCGGCGACGACGCCGACAAGGCACGCTGGATCCCGGTGAGCGAAGCACTGGAGATGGGCCCGCAGCTGTACGAAGACCACCTGCACATCCTGGAGTATTTCCTCGGCCGCGGCTGACAGGCCCGGCTTTCCCACTGGCGGATAGACCGCCGGTGCCACCCGACGCGAAGGAGCTTCCGTCATGCATTACCTCGATAATCTTCTCCTCAACACCGACAGCTACAAGGCCAGCCACTGGCTGCAGTACCCGCCGGGTACCGATGCCACCTTCTTCTACGTGGAATCGCGCGGCGGCCTGCACGATCGCACGGTGTTCTTCGGCCTGCAGGCGATCCTCAAGGACGCCCTGGCAAGGCCGGTCACCCACGCCGACATCGACGACGCCGCTGCGGTGTTCGCCGCGCATGGCGAACCGTTCAACGAAGCCGGCTGGCGCGATATCGTCGACCGGCTTGGCGGCCACCTGCCGGTGCGCATCCGCGCCGTGCCCGAGGGCAGCGTGGTGCCCACCCACCAGGCGTTGATGACCATCGAATCGACCGATCCGGCCGCGTTCTGGGTACCGTCGTACCTGGAAACGCTGTTGCTGCGCGTGTGGTACCCGGTCACCGTGGCCACCATCAGCTGGCATGCACGACAGACCATTGCTGCGTTCCTGCAGCAGACCAGCGACGACCCGCAGGGGCAGCTGCCGTTCAAGCTGCACGACTTCGGCGCGCGCGGCGTCTCGAGCCTGGAATCGGCGGCGCTGGGCGGTGCCGCGCATCTGGTCAACTTCCTCGGCACCGATACCGTCTCGGCCCTGTGCCTGGCCCGTGCGCACTATTACGCGCCGATGGCGGGCTATTCGATTCCCGCCGCCGAACACAGCACCATCACCAGCTGGGGCCGCGAGCGCGAGGTGGACGCCTACCGCAACATGCTGCGCCGGTTCGGCAAGCCCGGCGCGATCATGGCGGTGGTATCGGACAGCTACGACATCTACCACGCGATCAGCGAGCACTGGGGCACGACGCTGCGCGATGAAGTGATCGCCTCGGGCGCCACCCTGGTCATCCGCCCCGACTCGGGCGACCCGGTGGAGGTGGTGGCCGAAAGCCTGCGCCGGCTGGACGAAGCCTTCGGCCACACCTTCAACGGCAAGGGCTACCGCGTGCTCAACCACGTGCGGGTGATCCAGGGCGATGGCATCAACCCGGACACGATCCGGGCGATCCTGCAGCGCATCACCGACGACGGCTACGCCGCCGACAACGTGGCCTTCGGCATGGGCGGTGCACTGCTGCAGCGGCTGGACCGCGATACGCAGAAGTTCGCGCTGAAGTGCTCGGCCGCACGGGTGGACGGTGAGTGGATTGATGTCTACAAGGACCCGATCACCGACGCCGGCAAGACCAGCAAGCGCGGCCGCATGCGCCTGCTGCGGCGTCTGGATGACGGCAGCCTGCACACGGTGCCGCTGCCGGCCAACGGCGACGACACCCTGCCGGACGGCTTCGAGGATGCGATGGTGACCGTGTGGGAGAACGGCCGTCTGCTGCACGACCAGCGCCTGGACGACATCCGCACGCGGGCCGCTGCGGGGCATTGAAGGTGCATTCCGACCGGGGTCAGAGCCCGCTGCGTGGCAGCGGGATCCGACCCCTTCCTTCCACTGGGGTCGGATCCCGTTGCAGCGCAACGGGCTCTGACCCCTGCGCTCTTGACCCGCGCCACCAATAGGTCCACTTTGCACACGCCGAAGGTATCCCTCCCATCGCTCCGGCGCGGGGAGGGATTTAAACGGGAATCCGGTGAAGGCGCCTCGCGCGCCCATTCCGGAGCTGCCCCGCAGCGGTGAATGGAAACGAATCCTGCCAACAGCACTGGGCTCACGCCTGGGAAGCGGCAGGTAGTAGGTGGGCTGCGGCCCGTGTCCATCAGCCCGAATACCGGCCCCGGCCGGGGGACACGACCGTCCCCTGACTCGACCTGGAATCTCCGCGGGGAGGTTGCCGGGGCCGCCGTCGTCCTGCGCGTGCAGGCGGTGTGGCCGCGCGCGTCCTGTTCACGGTATCCAGCCAGACCCGTTCACCCACGCGCTGATGCATGGGCCACCGCCGTTGCCGGCGGTCCATGCGGTACCTGACGATGACCGAGCTCCAACGCCCCACCCTGACCCTGCCCGCCGACGGCACGCGCCTGCTGCTGCATTCGTGCTGCGCGCCCTGTTCCGGCGAAGTGATGGAGGCGATCACCGCCTCCGGGATCGACTACGCGATCTTCTTCTACAACCCCAACATCCATCCGGTGAAGGAATACGAGCTGCGCAAGCAGGAGAACATCCGCTTCGCCGAACAGCACGACATCCCGTTCATCGACTGCGACTACGACACCGACAACTGGTTCAGCCGTGCACGCGGCATGGAAAACGAGCCCGAACGCGGCATCCGCTGCACGATGTGCTTCGACATGCGCTTCGAGCGCACCGCGCTGTACGCGCACGAGCACGGCTACGACACCATCAGTTCGTCGCTGGGCATCTCGCGCTGGAAGAACATGGCGCAGATCAACGACTGCGGCATCCGCGCCGCCTCGCGCTATGAAGGCCTGCAGTACTGGGACTACAACTGGCGCAAGGGCGGCGGTGCCAGCCGCATGATCGAGATCAGCAAGCGCGAGCAGTTCTACCAGCAGGAATACTGCGGCTGCGTGTACTCGCTGCGCGATGCCAACCGCCATCGCCGCGAGAATGGCCGCGAGCGGATCAAGATCGGCCTGCTTTACTACGGGCAGGACGAACCGAAAATCCCCAAGGATTAGTCATTTCCTTCCTTGAGACGGACCAGAAAACAAAGAGCCCGCGATCAAAGATCGCGGGCTCTTTCTTCAATTACTTTTTGGGAGACGGCTTCGGATTTCTTTCGCGCTGAGTGGTGCTTGGATGCTTCAACGCGTAGCTCTGCGAGACAAAGCGGCCAGATACCGAGCTTCTATGTGCCGTAGTCTTTGATGAAGATTTACTGGTCATGATCATTCCTTTTTTGGATGGACGGAAGGAGCTCTGCCGTTACTGTCTCGAAGTTCCTCACGAGGGGGCGAAGCCCCCTCGTGAGGTGTGACGCTTAGGCCCCAGGGGCCGAGCGCCAGTGATTGCATACGCTCTCCCACTTCCCGAATCGGAAGCGAGAGTAGTTGCGCACGAACACCGTCTTCGGACGAGAATTCGACATGGCTACCTCCATTGAGTTGGAGGGTGCCCACTGGTACCGATCCGTCCATCCAATCCACCTAGATAGCAAGGCTGTCCAAATCAATTGACAAGCTGCTATAATTGGCGGATTGTTTCAATCAAACCCGCCCTTCAAGCGAAAGTCTGAATGAAGACTGAACGAGTGACGCAGAGAGTGAAGCACCCTCAACTCCCTACGCCTCGGACCTAATTTAGGTTCTGAGGACGTTGGCGCGTCCAAGAGCCTAAATTCTTATACATCAATGTTTTAAAGAGCCCCTCGGGACCTTCATTGGCTCCGGGGTGGTTTTTTTTATCCAGAACTCAGACTACCTGAACCACCTCCAGATGTAAAGAGCGAATGCACCTTTTGTGACGAAATCATCTAGTGAACGTCGACACAATGGTGTAGGTTCAAAGAGATACGTTGCAGCCCGACCTCTTTGCCATGACCGCCCTGCCCGCCGATGTCGCCCTGCTGGTGATCGACCTGCAGCCGGACTTCATGCCCGGTGGCGCCCTGGCCTGCGACCAGGGCGATGCGCTGGTGGCACCCATTGCCGATCTGCTGGCGCAGCGCCGCTACCGCACCGTGGTGGCAACACAGGACTGGCACCCGGCCGACCATGCCTCGTTCGCCAGCCAGCACCCCGGCCAACGCCCGTTCGAGACCATCCTGCTGCACGCGCAGCCGCAGACCCTGTGGCCGGACCACTGCGTGCAGGGCAGCGCCGGTGCCGCCCTGCACCCGGGCGTGGACTGGACCGTGGCCGACCTGATCCTGCGCAAGGGCACGCGCCAACAGGTGGATTCGTACAGCGCCTTCCGCGAGAACCACGGCCCCGATGGCGAGCGCCCGGCCACCGGCCTGGCCGGCTGGCTGCATGAACGCCGCATCCGCGAAGTGCACGTATGCGGCCTGGCCCGTGACTACTGCGTGCTGTGGAGCGCGCAGGACGCGGTGAAGTCCGGCTTCCGGGTGAAGTTCCTGTGGGAGCTGACCAAGCCGGTGACCGAAGCCAACGACGTGATGGTGCGCGAGGCGCTGGGCAAGGCGGGGATCGCGATCGTCTGAGGCGTGACCGCCGGGCATGGCCCGGCGCTACCGCGCACGTCGCTTATGCCGCTTGCGCGCTCCTGCCCACAACAACACAATCGATTCATCCAGCCCCCTAACTACGCCCCCCTACAGATCGCGGGACGGCCGAACCGGGGGCTTTTCATGGGATGAAATCAGGATTCGGTAGTGCCGCGCCATGCCCGGCGGACGCGGGATGGGCGATTACCGGAACACCACCGTGCGATGCCCGTTGAGCAGGATGCGGTGCTCCACATGGCGGCGAACGGCGCGCGCCAGCACCAGCGATTCGGTATCGCTGCCCAGCCGCACCAGCTCGCGCGGCGCCATGGCGTGGTCCACGCGGGCCACGTCCTGTTCGATGATCGGTCCTTCGTCCAGATCCTCGGTGACGTAGTGCGCGGTGGCGCCGATGATCTTGACCCCGCGCGCGTGCGCCTGGTGGTACGGCTGCGCGCCCTTGAAGCTGGGCAGGAAGCTGTGGTGGATGTTGATCGCACGGCCGGCCAGCGCGCGGCACAGCGTGGGTGACAGGATCTGCATGTAGCGCGCCAGCACCACCAGGTCGATGTGTTCGCGCTCGACCAGGTCGATGATCTGCTGCTCCTGCACCGCACGCGTATCGGCGGTCACCGGCAGGTGGTGGAACGGAACCTGGTAGGACGCGGCCAATGGCGCGAAGTCGGCGTGGTTGGACGCTACTGCGGCAATGTCCACCTTCAGCTGGCCGCTGTGGGCACGGAACAGCAGGTCGTTGAGGCAGTGCCCCTGCTTGCTGACCAGCACCAGCAGGCGTGCGCGGCGGCGACCATCATGCAGCTGCCAGTCCATGCCGAAGCCGGCGGCGAGCGTGGCCATGGCGGCGTGCACGATCTCCAGCGGCAGGCCGGCATCGCGATCGAAATGCACGCGCAGGAAGAAGCGGCCGCTCTCCTCGTCACCGAACTGCTGGGCGTCGAGAATGTTGCAGCCGTGGTCGAACAGCAGGCCGGATACGCGGTAGACGATGCCGGTACGGTCGGGGCAGGACAGGGTGAGGATGGAATCGGGGCGCATCGCCCGAGTGTAGGGCAGCAGCCTGTCCTCGGGATCGATGGTCACCGATGCAACCGACCTGCTTGGTTCAGTCCCAAGCGATACTTGGGTTTCTCCATGGCAAGCTGGTCGGTCATGAACCTGTTGCAACTGATCCGCAGCTTCACCCGCACCGCAGAGACCGGCAGCATTGCCGCCGCGGCCCGCATCCTTGGCATCAGCGCCACCGCAGTCGGCCAGAACATCAACCGGCTGGAGGCGCATCTGGGCGTACGGTTGCTGAACCGGAGTACGCGGCAGCTGGCGCTCAGCGAGGCTGGCGCGCTGTACCTGGCGCAGGTGCGCCACATCGAAGCCGACCTGGCGCGTGCACAGGCGATGGTCACCTCCGGTGACATCGAACCGGCCGGGCCGCTGCGCATCGCCAGCAGCAGCGCGTTCGGCCGCCACGTGCTGGCACCGTTGCTGCCGTCACTGCAGCAACGCTACCCGCAGCTGCAGCTGGAACTGCGGCTGACCGACCGTGCCGTGCAGCATGGTCCAGAGGCGGTGGATGCCAGTATCCGCATCGGCGCGCAGCTGGAAGACGGTGTGGTCGCGCGGCAGCTGGCGCGCGTGCCGTTCGTGTTCTGCGCCTCGCCGGCCTATCTGAAGGCACACGGCACCCCGCAGCAGCCATCCGACCTGGGCGGCCATCGCGGGCTGCTGCATCGCTTCCCCACCGATGGCCGGCCGCTGCGCTGGGGCCTGCTGAAGGACGGTCAGCGCGTGGACGCCGCGCTGCCACCGAGCATGGTCTGCGATGACATCGACGCGCTGGCGACGCTGGCGGCGGCCGGTGCCGGCATCACCCGGCTGGCTGCATTCGTGGCCGAGCCGTACCTGCGCGATGGCCGCCTGCAGGCGGTGTTCGGCGCCGACACCGCGTGGCGCCCGGAACCGATGGAGGTCTACTTCTGCGTCAGCGACCGCCGCGATTTCACCGCCAAGATCCGCGCGCTGTTCGAACACCTTCAGGCCGGCATCGCGCCGGCCTGGCGGGTGTGAGCCTCAGCGCGTCTTGAACACGCCGCGCGCATCGCGCGGCTCGCAGCGCAGGTACTGTGGCGCCGGTTCCACGCTGTCGCGCAATGCGGCAGCGGCATGCCACGGCCAGCGCGGGTCGTAGAGGATGCCGCGCGCCAGGGCCACGGCATCGGCGTGGCGATGGCGCAGGATCGATTCGGCCTGCTCGGGCTCGGTGATCATGCCCACGGCGATGACCGGCATGCGCACCTTGGCCTTGATCGCTGCCGCGAACGGCACCTGGTAGCCCGGACCGACGGTGATCTTCTGGCGTTCGTCCAGGCCACCGCTGGAGACATGCAGGAAATTGCAGCCGCGCGCGTCCAGCACCTGGGCCAGGGCCTCGCTCTGCACCAGGTCCCAGCCGCCATCGACCCAGTCGCTGGCGGAAATGCGCACGCCCACGGCGACCTTGTCGGACACCGCCGCACGCACCGCATCAAACACCTCCACCAGCAGGCGCAGGCGGTTCGGCAGCGAGCCACCGTAGCCATCGGTGCGGCGGTTGCTCAGCGGCGACAGGAACTGGTGCAGCAGGTAACCGTGCGCACCATGCAGCTCGATCAACTCGAAGCCCAGGCGCTCGGCGCGCACCGCACTGGCGGCGAAGGCGGCGATGACCTCGGCGATGCCGGCTTCGTCCAGTTCCTGCGGTGCCGGATCGGCGGCATGGAACGGCAGCGGCGACGGCGCCACGGTGGCCCAGCCACGCGCATCGTCGGCCGGCAACTGGCCACCACCGTCCCAAGGACGCCTCACCGAGGCCTTGCGGCCGGCATGGCCCAGCTGGATGCCCAGCGGCATCGGCGACCAGCGGCGCACGCTGGTCAGCACCTGTGCCAGCGCGGCCTCGGTGCCGTCGTCCCACAGGCCCAGGTCGGCCCAGCTGATGCGGCCGCGCGGTTCGACCGCGGTGGCTTCCAGGATCAGCAGGCCGGCGCCGGACTGCGCCAGGTTGCCCAGGTGCATGGCGTGCCAGTCGCTGGCGCGGCCATCTTCGGCGGAGTACTGGCACATCGGCGCGATGACGATGCGGTTTGACAGAGTCAGGGGGCCGAACGAGATCGGCGAAAACAGCTGGGTCACGGCGATGCGGGGGTCAGGCGGATGGAGGGGGCGTATTGCACCGCCGCACGGCCTGCGAATCAACCGTCTGGATGGATCGCTGTTTCGCGGGGGCGGGTTCTCGGTAGAGTCGACTGCCAGTCGACTGCTTTTCCAACGGCGGCGAAAAGCCCGCGCTGCACGCGATAGCAGACTCTATCCAGCGATAACCGACGCCAGCGCTTCAGCGCAGTCCCGCTCATCCTTGAACAACAGCAGGTCGTCGGCACGGGTACGGCCACGGTTCAGCGCCGCCACCGGCAGCCCTGCCCTGGCCGCCGCCTGCACGAAGCGGAAGCCGGAATAGACCATCAGCGACGACCCCACCACCAGCACCGCATCAGCCTGCTGCAGATGATCGTGCACCGCCGCCACCCGCTCGCGCGGCACGTTTTCGCCGAAGAACACCACGTCGGGCTTCAGCAGGCCGCCGCAGTGCGGACAGTCGGGCACCACGAACGTGGAAAAATCGGTCTCCAGATCGGCATCACCATCGGGCGCGATGCCTGCCTCCAGCGCGTCCCAGCCGGGATTGGCGTCCAGCAGGCGCTGCTGGAAGCCTTCACGATCGCTGCGACGCTCGCAACCCATGCAGCGCACCAGATCCAAGCGGCCATGCAGGTCGATCACGTTGTGGCTGCCGGCACGCTGGTGCAGGCCGTCCACGTTCTGGGTCAGCAGCACCTGCAGCTTGCCTCGGCTTTCCAGCGCGGCCAGGGCCTGGTGGGTGCCGTTGGGCCGGGCCAGGCCGAAGCGCGGCCAGCCGAGCAGGCTGCGCGCCCAGTAGCGCTGGCGGGTGGCCGCCTCGCCCATGAACGCCTGGTAGGTCACCGGCGGCGTGCGTTTCCACTGGCCGTCGGCATCCCGGTAATCGGGAATGCCCGAGGCGGTGCTGCAGCCGGCGCCGGTCAGCACGAACAGGCGCTGGGCACGGTCGATGAAGTCGGTCAGTGGCAGAGTCATGGCTGCCAGATGGGGGCGCGGTGGCGCCCCCGCAAGCGCCGGTCCGTTGGCCGGGTCAGGCCGCCGGCAGCGGTGGTACCGCGATCGGGTGGCCTTCCTCGTCCAGCGCGATCATCACGAAGTGGCCGCGGGTGCACAGCTTGCGCTCCCCGCTGTGCAGGTCTTCGGCGACCAGTTCCACCTCCACCTTCATCGAGCTGCGGCCGACTTCGACGATGCGGCCGATGGTTTCCACCATCTGGCCGATGCGGATCGGCAGCTTGAAGTCGACCTGGTCGCTGCGCGCGGTCACCACGGTGCGGCGCGAGTAACGGGCGGCGGCCAGGAAGGCGGCCTTGTCCATCCACGCCAGCGCCTGCCCACCGAACAAGGTGCCAAGGTGGTTGGTGTGGTTGGGAAAGACGATTTCGGCCATGCGCACTTCGGTGGGCGGCACGGTCTCGGGGATCGGGGTCATGGGGGTGCTTCGGTGTGGGGTACGGCGATTTTAAGCCAGGCCCCGTGCAGGCGGCGCTACACTGCGCCACGCCCCCTGCCAGGATTGCCCATGCCCGCCACCTCCGACCTGTTGGCCTTTGCGCTGGTTTCGCTGGCGATGGTGCTCACGCCCGGGCCGAACATGATCTACGTCATCTCGCGCTCGATCTGCCAAGGGCCGGCCGCTGGCCTGATCTCGCTGGGTGGCGTCGCGCTGGGCTTCGTGTTCTACATGCTGTGCGCGGCGCTGGGCATCACCGCCCTGCTGATGACCGTACCGTTCGCCTACGACGCGCTGCGCATCGGTGGCGCGCTGTACCTGCTGTACCTGGCCTGGCAGGCGCTCAAGCCCGGTGGCCGTTCACCATTTGCGGTACGCGACCTGCCGCAGGACAGCCCGCGCAAGCTGTTCACGATGGGCTTCCTGACCAATCTGCTGAACCCGAAAGTGGCGGTGATGTACCTGTCACTGCTGCCGCAGTTCCTGCATCCGGACGGCGAAGGCAGCGTGCTGATGCAGTCGATCGTGCTGGGTTCCACCCAGATCGCGGTGAGTGTGACCGTGAACGGCATCATCGCGCTGACCGCTGGCAGCATCGCCGGCTTCCTGGCCGCGCGCCCGACCTGGCAGGTGGTGCAGCGCTGGCTGATGGGCACGGTGCTGGCCGGGCTGGCGGTGCGCATGGCGGTGGAAGGGCGGCGGTAGCGGCGGACGGGACGCTTGCCTGATCGCTGCGGGCTTACTCGGCCGACCAATGCGTATGGTCACCGATCAGGATTGCATCAAGCCGTCCTGTTGTGCCGTACACGAAATCATAGTCCATCTGCTTGTACCAGCTTGTCGCCATGATTGAACTTCTGGAGATCCTGCTGCCAAGCAGCTGGTCGGATCTCACTGCCCAGTGATGAGGCGGGTTCGCAGATACGTAATGTACGGCATCGCTTTGCCTGATCACTCTGGTCAGTGACATCAACCTGTTTCGGTGTTTCTCGTTGTCGAAAAGGTGGCAGCTCACGATCACGTCACCGCTGATGAATCTCACCAGCTCCCCATAGCGTTCAACATCCGCATCCAGCCGGCGGATCTCGATGATCGGCATCCCGCCTTCATCAAGCCCATGCTTCACCAGGCGCTTTGAGTTCAATTCCTTCCGCGTCGGCTCGCGAAGCACACGCCCCTTCGTCTCCAGAACGCTGGGAACAAGATGCTCATAGGGAACAAGCTCCAAGGCCTCGCCCACGGAGTACTTCCAATCGACGACCTTGTCCCTGCACGCCGAAAGTGCCGATTCCATTGCCGCGGCGAATGAATGGAACTCCTCCCTGAGCGCGGCAAGATGGCCATTCAAAAATTCGCTTTCGACGATCAACATCCTGTACTCCACCAGAGTCGACACTGGGCCATGATCGACCATCAATGCAGATTATGCCCTTGCGCGCCACACGCGTGAGTCGAGCATGGCGCGACTCTACACAGGCGCGCGCGAAGCCGGCCGGTGGCGCCGGGCCATGCCCGGCGAGCGCAGCAAGCACAAAAAAACCCCGGCGCTGGCCGGGGCTTCTCGTTGCGACAGGCCTGACCGGTTCGATCAGAAGTTCATGTCGAAGGCGACTTCGCCCTGCACGCCGACCTGGTAGGCCGAGACGCGGCGTTCGAAGAAGTTGGTCAGCTCCTGCACGTCCTGCAGTTCCATGAACGGCAGCGGGTTGCGCACGTTGTACTTCTTCTCCATGCCCAGCTTGGCGAAGTGCTGGTCGGCGCAGTGCTGCAGGTACTGGCGCATGTCACGGGTCGAGATGCCGGCCACGCCACCGGACAGCACGTCCTCGGCGAACTGCACTTCGCATTCGATGGCTTCGGCCAGCATGTCGTAGACCTGCTGCTTCATCTCGTCGTCGAACAGGTCCGGCTCTTCCTCACGTACCACGCGCACCGACTCGAACGCGAACTCCATGTGCGCGCTTTCGTCGCGGAACACCCAGTTGGTGCCCGAGGCCAGGCCCGGCAGCAGGCCGCGCGAACGGAAGTAGTACACGTAGGCGAACGCAGCAAAGAAGAACAGGCCTTCGATGCACGCAGCGAAGCAGATCTGGTTGAGCAGGAACTGGCGACGCTCGGCACGGGTCTCGATGCGCTTCAGGTCCTGGATCGAGTCGATCCACTTGAAGCAGAAATCGGCCTTCTTCTTGATCGAGTCGATGTTCTCCACCGCGGCGAAGGCTTTGACGCGCTCTTCCGGATCCGGCAGGTAGTTGTCGAGCAGGGTCAGGTAGAACTGCACGTGCAGCGCTTCTTCATACAGCTGGCGCGACAGGTACATGCGCGCTTCGGGCGCGTTCAAGTGCTGGTACAGGTTCAGCACCAGGTTGTTGGAGACGATCGAGTCGCCGGTGGCGAAGAACGCGACCAGGCGGTGGATCAGGTGGCGCTCACCCGGCGACATCTTGCTGTGCAGGTCGGTGATGTCGATCTGGAAGTTGATCTCTTCCACCGTCCAGGTGTTCTTGATCGCATTCCGGTACATGTCATAGAACTGCGGGTAGCGCATCGGGCGCAGGGTCAGTTCAAAACCGGGATCGAGCAGCATCTGCTTGGGCTTGTCGGCCATGGGTGTTTCCTTGTCTTCTCGGGTCAAAACGCCGGGCATGGCCCGGCGCTACCTTGGTGTTTTCTGCAGTCGAGCATGGCTCGACTCTACAAAGGGGTGTGCCGGCCAACGGCCAGCACTACCGCGCGGCGGTGCCGCTCTTACTGGCAGGCCTCGCAGGCTTCCGGGTTTTCCAGCGAGCAGGCGATGGCTTCGTCCGGGCTGAACACCTTGGCCGGGGCCGCAGCGCTGACCGTGGTCTTGGCGATCTTGGTGGCCGGGCGCGAACGCAGGTAGTAGGTGGTCTTGATGCCCTGCTTCCAGGCGTACATGTACATGGAGGACATCGCGCCGATGTTCGGGCTTTCCATGAACAGGTTGAGCGAGGCCGACTGGTCGATGAAGGCACCACGCTCGGCGGCCATGTCGATCAACGAACGCATCGGCAGTTCCCACGCAGTGCGGTAGACCTCGCGCAGCGTTTCCGGAATCTGTGCCACGCCCGCGATGGAGCCTTCGGCCAGCTTGATGGCATCGCGCATTTCCGGCGTCCACAGGCCCAGCTTCTTCAGCTCGTTCACCAGGTAACGGTTGACCTGCAGGAAGTCACCGGACAGGGTCTCGCGCTTGAACAGGTTGGACACCTGCGGCTCGACGCACTCGTAGCAGCCGGCGATCGAGGCGATGGTCGCGGTCGGGGCGATCGCGATCATCAGCGAGTTGCGCAGGCCGTGTTCCTTGATGCGGGCACGCAGGGCATCCCAGCGCTCGGCGTCTTCCGGCACCACGTTCCAGGCGTCGAACTGCAGTTCGCCACCGGCGGCGCGGGTGTCGTTGAACGACGGGTGCTTGCCGCGTTCCTGTGCCAGCTCGCAGGAGGTTTCCAGCGCGTGGAAGTAGATCGCTTCGGCGATCTTCTTCGACAGCGCACGGGCTTCGGCGCTGTCGAACGGCAGGCGCTTGCGGAAGAACACGTCCTGCAGGCCCATGCAGCCCAGGCCGACCGGACGCCAGCGCAGGTTGGCGCGGCGGGCGGTTTCGATCGGGTAGAAGTTCAGGTCGATGACGCGGTCGAGCTGGCGCACGGCCAGGCGCACGGTCTCGGCCAGCTTCTCGAAGTCAAACTCGTTGTGCTCGTCGAAGTGGTTGCCCAGGTTGATCGAACCCAGGTTGCACACCGCGGTTTCATCGTTGGAGGTGACTTCCAGGATCTCGGTGCACAGGTTCGACAGGTGGATCACGTTGCCGGCGCGCAGGGTCTGGTTGCTGGCGCGGTTGCACTTGTCCTTGAAGGTCATCCAGCCGTTGCCGGTCTCGGCCAGCGTACGCATCATGCGGGCATACAGCTTGCGCGCGGAGATGGTGCGGTTGGCCTTGCCCTGGGCTTCGGCCTGCAGGTAGGCCTGTTCGAAGGCTTCGCCGAACAGGTCGGTGAACTCCGGCACGACGCGCGGATCGAACAGCGACCATTCCTGGTCGGCCTCGACGCGCTTCATGAACAGGTCCGGCACCCAGTTGGCCAGGTTCAGGTTGTGCGCACGGCGGGCTTCGTCACCGGTGTTGTCACGCAGCTCGAGGAAGTCCTCGATGTCGGCGTGCCAGGTTTCCAGGTACACGCAGGCCGCGCCCTTGCGCTTGCCGCCCTGGTTCACCGCGGCCACCGACGAATCCATGGTCTTCAGCCATGGCACGATGCCGTTGGAGTGGCCGTTGGTCGACTTGATCAGCGAACCACGCGAACGCACGCGGGTGTAGCTGACGCCGATGCCGCCGGAGAACTTCGACAGCTGGGCGATGTCGCCGTACTTGGAATAGATCGACTCCAGCGAGTCCTGCGGCGAATCCAGCAGGAAGCACGAGGACAGCTGCTCGTGGGTGGTGCCGGAGTTGAACAGGGTCGGGCTGGACGGCAGGTAATCCAGGTTGCCCATGCGCTTGTACAGCGCCAGGGTCTCGGACACGTCCTCGCTCAGTGCGCTGGCAATGCGCAGGAAGAACTGCTGCGGGGTCTCGATCACCTTGCGGGTGTGCGGGTGGCGCAGCAGGTAACGGTCGTACAGGGTACGCAGGCCGAAGTAATCGAAGTTCAGGTCCAGCGCGCCGTCGATGGCGTCGTTGAGCTTGCGCGCATTGGTCTGCACGAAGTTCAGCAGGCGGTCGTTGATCAGGCCGACTTCATGGCCACGGCTGACCGACTGCGAGAAGGCGTAGATTTCCTGGCCCGAGACTTCCTTGGCGATGTAGTTGGCCAGCAGGCGCGCAGCAAGGCGGCCGTACTCGGGCTCTTCACCGATCAGCAGGGCGGCAGTGCGGATGGACAGTTCGTCCAGCTCGCGGGTGGTGGCACCGTTGTACAGGCCGGAAATGGTACGGGTGGCCACGCGCATCGGATCGACGGCGTGCAGGCCTTCGGAGGAACGCTGCACCGCACGCACGATCTTGTTCAGGTCCACCAGTTCGGTGGTCCCATTGCGCTTGGTCACACTCATCGCGTTGGCAGTCGGCGGCGACGTCAACAGGAATTCGCTTTCCTTCTCGATGGTGGCGCTGGATTCGGTGCTCACGGCGTGTGTCCTCTTGGCGTGATTGGGGGTGCTCGATGCATCGGGTGACGCAGCCCGGGACATGACAGCCCAGGATGGCAGGACGGCGTCGCAGGGGATGAGACCCTGCGCCTGCCACTGCCGTTGACGATCGCGGATGGGTACCCCGGGCACCCCCTGGAATTGGGGTTGCTGCGACCGACGGCCACAAGATAGTGGGGGTAATTGGGTCCGTCAACGCCAAATGTAGTGAAATTCGGCAATCCCTTGCGCCGCAAGGATCGTGCCATCGGCGCCCGGATCAGACGCTTCAGACCTGCCGGAACGGGCTGCGCAGTCAAGCCCGAAAGGCGTCATCGCGGTGGTACAACGCCGCGCGGAAACGGAACAATGACAGCTTCACATGACAGTGATGAAGCTGGCTAGGGACAACCCTGTGGATAGGTGGTGGGCAGCCGGTGGGAAAGCCGGTATGGCCGGACGAATCGCCATCGCGCAGTGACTTTCGGCGGGTGACGGCGCCTGCCGAACGCGGGATGCTGGGGTCCTGCAATGACCGGAAAGGATTCCACCATGCGCCTGTCAGCACCCGCCTTGGCCCTGCTGGCTGCTGTGGTCACCGTACCTGCAATTGCCGCTGACACCCCGAAGCTGCGCGCGGACCAGTGCGGTATCCACACCGACTATGACGTGCTGGTGGACAGCGGTGGCATCTGGCTGCGGCATGGCCCGCAGGCACCGCACGAGGTGGTGTTCCACGATGGCGTGCTGAGCCTGGACGACACGGTCGTGCCGGTCAGCGAGGCCGACGCCGCCCGCCTGCGGCAGATGGAGGCCGGTGCGCGCCAGCTGATGCCGGCGGCCACCGCGCTGGCCCATGAAGTGAGCGGGTTGAGCTTCGACGTGCTCGACGGGGTCTATGAGAGCCTCACCGGCACCGCCAACAGCCGCAAGGTCCGGCGCCTGCGCCGGCAGGCCGATGACTGGATCGGCGGCACGCTGGGCAAGGGCTACTGGGAACAGGCGGTGTTCGGGCCGGGCTTCGAGGCCAAGGTGCAGGACATGGCCGAGTCGCTGTCCGCGTCCATCGCCCGCAGCGTGCTGTGGCAGGTGTTCACCGGCCGCAGCGATGCGATGGAGGCACGCGCCGACCGTCTGGACGCGCGGATGGAACAGCAGCTGGAAGGCCGCGCCGAACGCATCGAGGCCCAAGCACAGTCGCTTTGCCCGCTGGTGCAGTCGCTGGCCGACACTCATGACGCGCTGGAAGTGCGCTACCAAGGCCAGCCACTGCGGCTGCTGGAGCGCGGCGAGAGCGTACGGGTAGAGCACGGCGATGGCTCGGGCCTGAATGTGTCGGCCGGGCCGGATGAGCGGCCGCGCGGGAATGCGGTGGCGCCGACCC
>NZ_JAOCFV010000046.1:0-35679 GCF_029842145.1 Stenotrophomonas sp. GD03794 | reverse complement strand
CCTTATCAGCAATTCGGTCTATTGGTTGGGCGAGCGGCATGACAAGACGGTACCAGCGAAGATAACAATTCACATTGACCCCGGCTCTAATACGGTGGCGGTTGTCGACAATGGGCCGGGCGTTAGGCTCTCCGACAGAGAGCGGGTCTTCCATCCTGGATTCAGTCTGCGAGCCAAAGGCAAAGGATACGGTCTGTATCTCGCGAGAGAGGTTGCTGAATATCACCAGGGGCGACTGTTTCTCGAGAAGACCGTCGGTGACGGCGGTGGGTTAAACACTTTCGTACTTGAGCTACCAAGGAAGCAGTGATGGACATCAAGGAACTGATTCAGGACGCCGACATTCGGAAGGTACTGTTTGTCGATGACGACCTGCGCGAGAGGCCGGCTCTCAGGGATGTCGATTTGGCGTCGCCATCTGCGCACCTGGTGTCGGATATCTTGCGTGATGCCAACGATGACGACACCGAAGAGCTTGTTGCCATTGCGACCGCTCATGGCGCTAAGACGGGCAATGTGAACGAGCTTTTCGAAAGCCTGCACAAGCCAGAAGTGCTGGCGGCAGCGCCGGATTCAATTCGAGTTCCTTATGAGACTGCCAGGGACAAGATCAGGGATGCGGGTGCCCCGGTACGCAAGATCATCGAGTGGATGAAAGAATGGACCGGCCATGATCCTGTCCTGCGTACTGTGCCTAGCGACACGGTGGACGCGGCGAACGATATTTTTGATCTTCTGGTTATTGACTATTACTTGGTAGGGGACAGCGAAGCCGAGACTACGCCCTACATCAAGAGAATGTTGGAGCTTCACGAGACAGAAGATAAGCCTCTTCTTGTGGTCTTGATGACGTCCAATGGTGGAGGCGTGATAGCCAACATGCAGGCTATAAAGAAGGAGATCGCCCGCTCGAGCGCTCGCTTCCGAATTCTGGAGAAGCCATCCGCCGCCCCGGGCAATGGGGGCTTGATCGCCAAGGAACGGTGGGCACAGGCCTTGACCCAGCTCGCAACTCAGCGCCGGCTCATCATTCCCATGGAGAACTTTGTCGGTGCTTGGAAGGCTAGCCTGCAGGACGCCGCAAAGACCATGGAGCTCCGATTGCTGGATCTAGACGGCAGTGCCTTTGCTGTATTGGAAGCGACTGCAAAGGAGGACTCGATGGAGGTCGAGGAATACTTGTCGGATCTGCTAAGTCGCCGTGTCACCGCAGAGGCTGAAGAGCGCGGCGACGTACTCAAGAGCGTTAAGGCGCTTCAGCAGGCGATGGAAACTGACCGTAACAAGATTATGCCCATCCTTAACAGGGGGGTTGAGCTTCGTGATGCTCAGTTTGGTATTCGCAGCTTGATGTCTGACGTGATCTGGCATCGACCCGCATGGTGGCAGGCTCATGAGGATGTCCCAGCCGTACCTGAGCCAGAGGTGGTCGAGGCAGCCCCAGATGAGGATGCTGCGGAAGAAGTGGGAGATGCCGGAGGTGCCTTGGACGGGACTGCTGATCTGGCCCGGCGAGCTGGTAAGGGTGAGGTTGTCCGGCGGCTCGAAGAAGTTATGGCCGGAGCTCGCAATGAGCACCTAGATGCGCACGCGAAGCGCCTGCAGCGTGCCGCTACGGTTGAGCGCCTCCAGTGGCTGAAGCGGCATGTACGATTTGGCACGGTGCTCAAGGAGCGGCGTGCGAACGGGCGCTACATCCTGAACGTCACGCAGGCATGTGATGTCCAGCACGTACTGCTCGACCAGGTCAAGGATGCTGGATATCTCTTCATTCGCGGTGATCTGGCGCCCGTGGATGCTGGAGTGAGTGGTGGTGGGAAGATGGTTGAGTCCCAATATTTTCTTAGTGATCGCAATGTTGACAGCTTCAAGGCATTTCACTGGAATCTGCGTCAGCCATACACGCCAAGGATCTCCGATCTGCTAGGTGAACTTGAGGACTACATGATTGTCGGGCAGCTGCGATACGAGAGTGCCTATCGTGTGTTAGCGAAGTTCGCTTCGCAGGCAACCCGCGTCGCCGAGATGCGTATGCCAAAGTTCTTCCGATGGCCGGTGCATATCTACCAGCTTGATCGACAGAAGAAGTGGGTACTTATCAATCGAGATGTTCCGCTTTCGTCCAGTGCCTGGCATATGGATGGGCAGGGCTGGCAAATCCAGTTCTCTATTGAAGAGGCTGCGCTTGCGGTGGAGCTTTGCCGGGATTTGGTCGTGCCTCACCGTGAAGGTGAAGCCGATGATCCAATGTCGGAAGAGGACAAGGGGAAGCTCATGAACGCGCTGTCTAGGGGCGTCACCCTTAAGGGAGGGACGCAGCCAATTGGCAGCAGCCTGGCCACTGCGGTCCGAGTGGTCGCAGCTACTGATCAGAGCGAGTCAGAGCTCGCTGAGTCACTTGAGAAAAAGGTCAACGCAAAGTCGAAGCCTGTCGGCCATGTAGCCTTTGTACTGGTGTCCGCTCACAAATAGAACGTAGTGGATGGCGGGTTTTTGCCCTTCTCTGTGCGGTGTACAACGCATAGTGCATGCATGCGGACCTTCTGACCCGCCAGCTGATGTACTCACTGAGTGCATCAGCTGGCGGACGCCTGGCTGGATTGCTCGCTCCAAGCGTCGTTGGAACTTCCTGGACAGCATGAGTCACACCGCCGGCCAAGTGGTCGATCCTTGAGGCAGCTCTCAAGGATCAGAGCTGTGGACGTGGTCATCAGTGTTGAAAGCGCCAGTTACGCGAATGGCTGTGCCACTCCCCGCTAGCCATTCCTCAGCTTCGCAAGTCACAAGGAAGACTGATACCAAGGGCCGTGCCGTCGTGGAGTGGCCTTCCGTATACAAAGTCTTGATTCGCGTCCGCTTCGTCCAGAAGCGGATATTCGTTGCGGGTAATGTCGCGATAATAAGTGGCAACGGATTGAAGAAATCATAGGTCTATCTTCAATCTGGTGTTGCTGCCCATCACTGGATAAATTGCATGGAAAAGTTGTACTTGGACTTCAACGTCATCAGCTACCTAAGGCAGGCGCAACAGCCGTCGCTAACGAGGGCCTTCAATCATGCCGCTAAAAGTCAGCTGGTAGTCTTCAGTCCTGCGCACTTAGAAGACATTGCTGCCTCAGCGATAAGGGATAAAGCACCTCCTGAGATTGTTGAAGCCGAGATCGACTTCCTCGCTCAGATCGCTGGCAGAAACGGACTTCGTCCCGTTACATTCGATCAAGTCGTTCTCTATGACGAGTCACCACGAGACTGCTATGAACGCGTAGTGGCTAAATACGATAGGAATGACATTGCCGAGGAAATAGATGCTTCCGTCATGGCCGATGCACACGAGAGGCCTGCCGGGGATCCCAGGCAGATGAACAATATTCCCCATACTGAGATTTTGGGTCACATTGTTTATCGCGAGCTAATCGCGCGCAGCCTTTGGGCCGCAGGTCTTATTGAGAGGGGTGAACAGGTTAACGTACTCTCATGGCAGTTCGATGATTTGAAGGATCGATTCATCGTGCTTGAGGCCTATATCAACTTGGCTGCAAATCATCTTGAGAAAATGGGGTATTATCGGGAGGGTAAGGATAAATCCCGCGCTCGGCTTCATGACGTTTCGCATATCATATATGCAGCCTACTGCGACACATTTGTCACGGCTGACAGGAAGCTGGCGAAAAAGGCCATGGCTATATACAGCCTGCTAGGTGTCCGAACGACTGTCCTTCTTGACAAGGAGTTTGCGGCTCAACTGCCACCCCCTGTTTCGAGTGCTGACTCAGGTCATGACTGATGGGCTTGGGGTCGTTTAGTTCCTGCTACTGCACACCCGAGTTGAGAGGAGCACTCTGTCACGCGTAGGTGGGCTGCTGCGTGCTCTGACTTTGGAACTTGGCGCCATCTGCTAACACTGGTGGCGCACCGCTGCATCGCAATCGACATGTGCAACTCTATGGACGAGGCCGTTGTAAGCGCGCGGGGCACAGAGGCAGTAGAGGGTAAGGGCACTTCCAAGGCGGATTGCCTCAACGTCAAGCTGCTTCGATGGCGAGTGCGACGCTCCCTATCCACCAAGCTGTTCAGCCGTCCAGGGCCTCTTTCGGCCGTAAGCCGAAGTCCTCCAGATGTCAGCTGAGAGTTCATGGCGGAGGTGTTTGAGCGGCCTTGTCTGCCCCGTGGATTGCGCCGGAGAAGTCGGCGGCGATCGTATCGAGCCTGGGAATGAGCTTGCTGTACCAATTTCTTGGCTAGTCTCGCTAGCCAAGTTTGAACCTTACGAGCCGCTGTGGTTGACAGAAGCACTGTGTGGATTGATGTCTCGCTGCTTGGAAGAGGTCTGTGGCGAGGACTGGCTTCAATGTGGTGAGTCTCGTTTCTTAATGTGGAGTCTGGTTTTTAGCTGGAAGTGACAGCCGCCACCCACCAGCGCCGCCGCACTGGCACTGTGATGGGGAGAACGGAAAGGCCGTTGCCGCCACCGTCGTGGGTCCAACCCTTCACCACTCACCGAGGCAATCGCCGCCAGCTGCAACGCCTCCGCTTCCTCGGTATCCGGCAGCAGGCTGGGCAGGCGTGACGCCAACAGCGTCTTGCCGCAGCCAGGGCTACCGATCAACAACAGATGGTGCCCACCCGCTGCGGCCACTTCCAACGCGCGCCGTGCGTGCGCCTGCCCGCGCACGTCGGCCAGATCGGGCAGTGGCAACGGCGTCGTGTCCACGCGCTCTGCGGGCGGCAACAAGCGCGGATTGCCCAGCCCGGCACAGCACTCCAGTAGCGTTCGGGCCACACGCACATCAGCGTGCTCGGCCAAAGCTGCCTCTGCGGCATTGCCCGGCGGCACCACCAGGATGCGTCCGGCTTCGGCCGCCGCAATCGCCGCCGGCAGCGCGCCGGCCACTGGGCGCAGTTCACCGGTCAGGCCAAGCTCGCCCAGGAACTCGTACTGCAGCAGCGACTGCGGATCGACCTGGCCGCTGGCCGCCAGAATGCCCAGCGCGATCGCCAGGTCGTAACGCCCACCTTCCTTGGGCAGGTCGGCAGGCGCGAGGTTCAAGGTGATGCGCCGCTGTGGAAAGTCGAAGCGCGCGCAGAGCAGGGCGGCACGCACGCGCTCGCGCGATTCGCGCACGCTGGTCTCGGCCAGTCCCACGATCTGGGTGGCAGGCAGGCCGCCAGAGAGGTGCACTTCCACCCGCACCAGCGGGGCGTCAACCCCGGCGCGGGCACGGCTGTAGACCAGCGCCAGGCTCATGTGTGGTTTCCTGCAGAGAGGCGCTTGATGGTGCGTTACGCGAACTGCAGCGGACTATCGGGTTTCGGTGTTGAGGTGGCTAAGAACATTCCGACCAACTCCGGCCCCGTTCGACTGGCCATGAGTGTTCACCCAATTCCGCTTTCCTCTTAGAACTGCTGGTAAGCGACGCGACAGGATCCGTGATAGCTACCAGCGCTGGAGAAACGGTGATTGGCGAAAAGTTCCGGCATTCATTTCGAACGCGGCAGGGCCGTACTGAGTGATTACGTCCGCCATATGACGTGTTCGGCCACACTTCTCTTCTGCCTCTGACGGCCACGACATCAAGTCATACGCGCCGCCGTCGAACTTAATCCCAACCATTTCAAAGGATTAGCCAAGGAAGCGTTGCCAGGTCCCTCCCAGATAGAGAAAACCTATTGGATGCCTGCCCCAGACAGTGAAAGAAACGAAGCCAGATCACTCGCGAACGGAAGCATCGAATTTGCCGAACTCCGGCAGATCCCCTCGGACTAGAGAGTCCGATGTGGGCAATGACAGCACCAGGGAGATGACATGAACGAGCTGAAACAGCGTGGCAAAGATTGCTATCCATTCGTCTATGACGAGAACGGCCTTTGCGAAGTCCGTGATCCACGTGCCATTGAATTGCTCGGAGCCGGCGGCGTCCAAGCGTCCGGAGCAGTCTGCAAAGTCAACAGCGGAAACTGTGTTTCCGGTTGCGCGTGTAAAGCATCCTGATCGCTGATGGGAGTGCGCCGCCGATCCGGCGGCGCACGTGCCGCATGTAATCGGGGAGATGCATTGATGCGCTACGCGCTTCAGCTCGCGCTGTTGGGAATCGGAAGGTCATGGCTGCTCAGTCTGTTGATTGTCGCTTCGCTGGCAATCGGCATCAGCGCGTTTGCGACCATGCTGATGATCAGGATTGGATTGAGTGCTGATCCTGCACCAGCCGTCAGCCGAACGCTTTATCACGTAGAGCTTGATCTTAGGGATGGCTCATCCCGGGAGTCTGACAACAGACGACTTCCCACAATGGCGCTATACGACGTGAAAGCGCTCTCGGATCGTACTGGAGTGCCGAGCGCAGCGACCTCATCATCCTGGTTGCCCTACAGATCCTACGGTTCGGAGCGTCGAACGGGAATGCTACCAGTACGGGGATTCACCTATGGCGCGCAGTCAGTATTTGATCTTAACCTGATCTCGGGGAGCTTCTGGCGAAGGGAGGATGATGACGCCGGCAGTCGGGTGGCCGTTATTTCCCGTTCCCTTTCCAGGGAGCTCTTCGGAACGGAATCAGCGCTCGGCAAGGAACTGGAACTCGCCACAAGGTCATTCGTGATCATAGGGATCGTCGAGGACTGGAATCCTGCACCGCGATTCCATGACCTTCGTGGAGGCGCATACACGGATAACGAGCGGCTGTACATTCCGTTGTCATCGTGGATTGCCCTTCCGACTGACTATGGAATGGGAGGGATGACTTGTCGGCAAGGTGTTCTTGACGACCCGAACCACCCCTCCTGCGCATGGCTTCAGTTCTGGGTCCGATTGGAAAGTGCCTCCACACTTGATGCATTCCGGGGCGCGCTGAAGAACTATGCGGAAGAACAGATTGAAGGCGGCAGGTCGACTCACGCCTACCCCAATGTGATGTCGTTGTTGGAGTGGCTGGAGATCAATGACGTCGTTCCCGAGGATGTCCATACGCAACTATGGTTTGCGATAGGCATACTGATCATCTGCCTGGTGAATGCTTCCGGGTTGTTCCTTGCTGGATTCGTTGACAACGCCAGGGAAACTGGAATTCGAAGATCATTGGGAGCAACACGGCGGGACGTGGTCATGCAGTTCGCCCTGCAATCGACCATGCTGGGAACCCTGGGCGGCGCCCTGTCCGTTCCATTGGTACTGGTCGGATTCCACATTGTCAAAGGGCTTGCGCCAGAGCACACGGCGCATCTTTCACTTCCCGTATGGCTTCTTCTGCTTTGCCCGGTCATAGCGTTGCTTTCTGCGATGTTGTCGGCCGCAGTGCCTGTTTGGAGGACCAGTCGCCTGCCAGCATCCCTTCTCACTGGAGAAGCGCGATGATGTTCGTCAGTTCGGCAGCAATGACAATGAGATCGCTACGAAAGCACGCCGCTATAGCTGCATTGCTGATCGTCCAGGTCGCCATCGCCATGGCGGTACTTTGCAATCTGTTCACTGTAGTTCTGGATGCGTCACAGCGAAGCAGGACGCATTCGGGTCTCAGCGAGAGCCATATCGCTGTTGTCCAGAACATCGGAATCATCGGTCTGGAGGAGGCTGCGACCAGCTCGGCTGCCGGTTTGCGCGCGATGCGCGCAGTGCCAGGGATAACCATGGCGGCGATCGGTCCAGCGCCATTTGCAGTGGAGCGGGGGGACGTCTACCTGGAGCCCTCCAAGGAGCTATCGGCGGCCAGGCCCTATATCTACTTTGGAAGTGAGAGTCTTTCCGACACATTGGGTGTCTCAGTTCTTCAAGGAGTTGGTCTCAGAACGCTCCGAGCGCCTGCGGTGGAAGACGCACTGCAGGCCGGCGGATCGCTGCACGTTCCCGCTGTGGTAACCAGCAGCCTATCCAAACGTCTATTTCCTGCAGGCAATCCCCTCGGGCGGATCATTCATGCCGAGGTATGGGGTAGCTACCCGATAGCTCTGAGAATTGTAGGAGTTGTCGCCGACTTCAGAAGTGCATCCACGCGCTCGCCAAGCGACAGCGATGCCGTGATTGCGGAAGTGAAGATTGAAAGTGAGAGCATCGGCGGCCTGTATGTTGCCCGGCGAAGTGCCTCCTTTGATCATCGAGGGAAGCAAGGGCTGCTCACCGCGCTCTCCCTTTCGATGCCGGGGTTTGTGCAGGAACCAGTTCGCACAGTGGCCGAACTGAGAGTGAGGAATTTCAGGAAGGATGTGGCGAGATCACAGGTGCTCCTGCTCGTCGCGGCAATCGTGACAGTATCGTCGGCGCTGGGTGTATTTGGTTTGACTCATTTCTGGGTCTCCCGCAGGCGCTGGTCCACGGCGATCCGTCGCGCGCTTGGGGCGTCGCGGCGTGATGTAGTTGTCCTCTTCGCAACCGAGAGTGCACTGATATCGAGTATCGGCGTGCTGGCCGGGATGGGACTGGCGATACTTATGAATCTACTCCTGGGGCGCCAAGTAGAACTTGTTCCGGTAAGTGGGTTGGCCATGGTGGCAGGTGCGGGCGTGACGTTCTTTGGCTGCTCGGTGGCCGCAATCATCCCGGCGTTCAGCGCGGCCAAGGTGGAACCGGCGTTGGCCTTCCGGTTGCGCTGAAATCAGCATCGGCAGGGACAGAGAATGTTGGCGTTCTGGAAGCGATGGAAACGAAGAAGGATCGACGTGGTTCTCCAGTCGGAGTCGACTGAGTGTGGCCTAGCCTGTCTGGCAATGGTTGCATCCAGATATGACAAGCGCGTAACCCTTCGGTGGCTGAGGCGCCGATACATGGTTTCCCTCCGTGGTACGACAGTGGGGCGAATCTCGCAGATTGCGTGCGAACTTGGTCTGCGGCACCGCGTGCTCGCGGGTCAAGCAACAGCGCTTCGACGCATCGAGTCGGAGTGCATCCTGCTGGTCGATGGTGGGCACTTCGTCGTCATGCAAAGAGTGAGCCCGGAGCGTTTCACGTTGCTCGACCCTGCGGCTGGTGAGATTGCAGTGTCCTTTGCCGAACTGGAGAGGCGATTCTCAGGGGCGCTGCTGATGTTCACCGGCGGGAGAAGACAGTGCGAGGAGTTCGCTGTCGAGATCAGTCCTTGGCAGACATTGGCGTCAGAAGTGCGTCATCAGAAGCGCAGGTATCTTCCAATAGTGCTGCTGGCCATTGCGGCAGAGATCCTCCTGGTCGTATCACCCCTCTATCTCCAGTCCATCATCGATGGCCTGCAGATTGCTGATGCGGCCTTCAATCCAGAGCGCCTACTGGTGATCTTCGTCGCCATTGCCGCTGCCAGGGGCTTGGCGGTGGCGTCCCGTTCCATGCTGACCGTGAAGCTCGGAGCGAACATCGTCGGCGCGCTTTCGACGAGAGTCTTCGGGAAGATCCTGAGTCTTCCTCCAGCGTACTTCCTACGTAGGCATCCCGCTGATGTCATTTCCCGACTGAGTTCGGTGCACGAGGTGCAAGAGATCGCGTCCTCCAAAATCGTTGAGTGCTCGGTTGACTCAATTGCGCTGCTCATTCTTCTGGTGGCGTGCTGGTTGCATAGCTCGCTGCTTGCGGCGCTGGCCGCAGCGGGAGTGATTGCCTGCGTCCTGGTGCGCGTGTTCATGTCGGACGATGCGGGCGTTGCCTGCAACGTTCTTTCAAGCCGGCTTTCTTCGCAGGATCGAGAAGTTATAGAGACCGTACGCGCCGCTCAGACAGTCAAGGCCAATGGTGCGGAGCGCGTGAGGGAGATCCGATTCCGTGAAAGCAATGTTGGATTGATCAATGCGAGCACCACGCTTCAACGGATATCTATTGCCTCCAGCTGCGCGAGTGATCTGATTCTTGGCTTGATGAGGGTCGTAGTCGTCTACATGGGCGCTCTTGCTGTCCACGAAGGTTCGATGTCGATCGGTGCTCTGGTAGCGGTGACGATCTATGTGGAGATGCTGGGCCAGCGTGCGAGTTCAATCGTACCGAAGGTCATGGACATACGGATGGCCCGAGTGCACTTGCAGAGAATTTCGGAAGTTCTTTCAGAGGCTGAGGAGGAATGCACGCCATGGGAGGTGGCGGGAATTCATCGGGATTCGCTTTCGATTGGCTGTCGGGATATCGGCTTCCGCTACTCGATTGATGACCCCTGGGTGATCAGAGGCTTGAATGTGAGTATTGAGGCCGGGGAGATGGTGGCAATTGTTGGTCCGTCGGGCGTTGGGAAATCAACGCTGTTGAGAATTCTTACCGGATTGATCCCGCCAACCGAGGGCGTGATGGAAATTGATGGTCGCGGTGTGGGGCGCGGCCAGATTGCCAATCTGCGTAGCCACATCGGCACAGTGCTCCAGCAGGACACACTGCTTTCCGGAACGATTCTGGACAATGTAACGCTGGGTGAAGTTGCGAATGTGGATGAAGCGTGGAGCTGCCTGTGCGCCGCAGGCCTGGACGGCTTTGTCGCGGAGCAGCCAATGTCGCTCGGTACCCAGGTGGGGGATGAGGGGCGCCTGTTGTCCGGTGGCCAGCAGAAGCGGCTCTTGCTCGCACGCGCGCTCTATCGCGTCCCCAAAATTCTTGTTCTGGATGAAACGCTGAGCCAGCTTGATTATGAAGCGGAGCAGCAGATTCTGACAACGCTCCTGGCGCTGAAAATGACCCGTGTCATTGTCACGCACCGGGTATATGCCCTGCCTGAGGATGTACGTGTGATAAGGCTGGGTGGATCAATGGAGGAGGATTGAATGGAAACGTTTCAGGAACGACTGAACAGGCGGTTGGAGCTTACGATCATGCCAACCGAGAAATGCAACTTCCGGTGTGTGTACTGTTATGAGGATTTCGAGATCGGCCGCATGAGGGATCCAACGATCAAGGGGATCAAGGCGCTTGTTCGACGGCGGGTGGAGAAGCACGGATTGAAGGAGCTCCGTGTCGAGTGGTTTGGGGGCGAGCCGCTTCTTGCAAAGATGGTGGTTCTGGATCTTTCAAGGGCATTTCACGCCCATCACTCGTCGGGGGCTCTGGATCTGCTCGATTGCAGCATGACGACGAACGGGTATGAACTGATACCTGAACTCTTCAATGAGCTTGTAGGCCTGGGTGTGAACTTCTTCCAGATTTCGCTTGATGGAGACGCCCCTGCCCACGACATGACTCGCCGATACGCATCGGGAGCAGGAACTTTTCAACGAATCTATGAGAACCTGCTCGCAATGAGGGAGTCTCCGCTGATTTTCACGGTGATGTTGCGTGTACACATCATGCCGGGAAATGAAGAGAGCCTTCGGGACCTGTCGAGTCGGCTTTGCAGTGATTTCGGCGGTGATGAAAGATTCACGATCTATCTGCGCGACATCTCGAACCTGGGCGGGCAAGGGCAATCGCTCGAGTTGATCAGCCATGCCGAGGCGGTGAGGATTTCGAGGGAACTTCAAGCCGACTTTGAGAGCGAAGGGTTCAGGGTCGAGAACGGGGTCGAGACGGAGTTCGAAAGCCAAGTATCAATCTCGGGGCTCTCGGATTCAAATGCGGAACTCCAGGCCATGAGCGTGTCGGGACTGCGGGTCAGTCATGTCTGTTATGCGGCCAAGCCCAACCATATGCTGATCAGAGCCGATGGTCGCATAGGGAAGTGTACCGTCGCGTTAGCAAGCGAAGGGAACGTGGTGGGCGCGTTGGCGGAAGACGGGACGGTGGCCTTGGACCCAGCGAGGATGAAGTTCTGGACACGCGGATTTCTTTCCGGCGACGCGACGGAGCTTGGCTGCCCACTCATGACCCGTAGTTGATGAAGGACTCCTGGCGCGCGATCTCCGTTCTGACGGAAGGTCGTGCGTCGGCTTCCGCAGGCAGGATGAAGGAGCAATCTTTGCCTACTCTGCGCCCTTCGAGTTTGCGCATGGCCATATTCGGCGCTTCAGCTTCTTGCGGGTTTTCAACGGCACGGCACGCTGTACTTTGAACCGCTCGTGTGTGGCAATAGCAGGCGTTGCCAGGCAAGCCTGCATAGCATGCGTAGCAGGCGCTTGCCCATGCGAGCCGGCCAAGTAGGGCCGTGGCAGGAGTGGTGTGTCCACGTGCCCCGCGGGCGGCAGCAGGCGCGGATTGCCCAACCCGGCGCAGCACTCCAGCAGGGTACGCGCCACGCGCATATCCGCATGCTCGGCCATCGCCGCCATCGCCGCCGGCAGCGCGCCGGCCACTGGGCGCAGTTCACCGGTCAGGCCAAGCTGCCCAGGAACTCGTACTGCAGCAGCGACTGCGGATCGACCTGGCCGCTGGCCGCCAGAATGCCCAGCGCGATCGCCAGGTCGTAACGCCCACCTTCCTTGGGTAGGTCGGCAGGCGCGAGGTTCAAGGTGATGCGCCGCTGCGGAAAATCGAAGCGCGCGCACAACAAGGCGGCACGCACGCGCTCGCGGGACTCACGCACGCTGGTCTCGGCCAGTCCCACGATCTGAGTGACAGGAAGGCCGCCAGAGAGATGCACTTCCACCCGCACCAGCGGGGCGTCGACTCCGGCGCGGGCACGGCTGTGGACCAGCGCCAGGCTCATGTGTGGTTTCCTGCAGAGGGATGCTCGATGGTGCGACAGGCGTTCCGCAGGGCACCATCGGGCATTGCGGGTGAAACGGCTAGGGGGATTCTGGTCAAGGGCGATCGTTTTCCCTGAACAGACATCGCTGAGCATCAGGAGCTCCCTCACTGAAGCGCCAAGATCGCGCCTCGATCCTCGATGGATGCACTTAACCGGCGGCTGCATAATCAGCGTACGAGGCGGTTCTTACTTCGGCCTGCATCTGAGTGGAGAGGATGGAATGAAGATTGTTGCAGCACAGATGCGATCAGCTCCTGGCGACATCGATGGCAATATCGAACGGCACGTGCACTTCATTGAACTGGCCGCTTCGTGTGAGGGTGCAGCGGTCTTCTTTCCGGAGATGTCGCTGACCGGCTATGAGCCGCGGTTGGCCGAACAGCTGGCAATGACCGCAGATGATGCACGTCTGGAGGTATTCCAATCTCTGAGCGATCGGCACCAGATTCTGGTCGCAGTCGGTGGGCCTTATCGTGGCAAAGACGGGCCGGAGATCGGCATGTTCGTGTTCTGGAGCGGCCAGACACCTGCTGTCTACACCAAGCAGATGCTCCATGGCGACGAACTGCCTTACTTCAGGGCAGGAACTACGCCCCTGTCAGTAACCCTTGGAGAGGAAGTTCTGGTCCCCGCCATCTGCTTCGAGTCGCTACAGATGGATAGCGCATTGCGGGCCAAGGATGCGGGAGCAACGGTCTACGTTGCCAGTGTTGCAAAGAACATGATCGGTATGGAGCGCGCTCACCGCCACTACGCAACAGTGGCGCGGGAGCTTGGGATGACCGTCTTGGTATCCAATGGCGTGGGCCATGCCGATGGATTCGAGATGACGGGAGGGTCTGCCGCCTGGAACAACAATGGTGTGCTGAGATGCAGCGCCGGAACTGGAGACCAGGCGTTGGTGGTGTATGACTTGGCAGAACAGAGCGGTAGTACCGTGGCAGTTCCGGCAGTAAGCATCGCGGGAGCATGGGCCAACGCCCGGGAAACTTGACTGGCAAGCGACTTCAGCAGCTGGCCTTGTTCGAACAGAGTCTGTTCGATCAGATGGTGTCCCTGAGAAACTGGTGTGCCGGCCACGCGCGCGACTTCGTTCAAGAATCCGTTTGAACGAGCCGGCCTTGGATGTCGGCTACATCGCGCAACCGTACGCTGGAGAAGCAAAGGCCTCGGTGTCCATCTGCTCAAACAGCTGCTTCAACAGCTCCAACACAATTCATATGCCAGCGAGCTCTTCCAGATCGCGTAGGACGCCGCCCTTCTCGGGTGCGTGAACCAGGTGGGGACGCTCGGGTTGCGCCGAGACGCTGCCTGGCCACTCGAATCGCGTGCATTCTGGGAAAGTTCGGAGCAACGCAGAAGAAGGTGCTGCGATTCATTCGACTGCCTGCAATGGGCTGCTGGATGGACGAAGCGACGAGGGAGATTTCGGCCAAGGGGGGCCTGGGTCCTTGAATACACACCGCTGCTCATCAGGCACCAACCCAGTGAAGCGCCCAAAACGCGCCTCAACCCAAGAAGGCCCTGCACTTTCCGCCAGCAAATTTCCTTGGCTCTGGTGCAGATCCAGCCAACGCTCGAAGCTGATACGCAGCCGTTCGATATCCGGCGCACGCCACACGGCATCGGCAGGCATGCGGATCAGCACGCGCGAGGGCGCGTTTTCCACGTCCATCACCAGAACGCCCTTGCACCGGATCTCGAAGGACGTCGCCCCGACATGGCGCGCGTGCAGTTCAAAGCCCTCGCGTGCCTTCGCGGCCACGAAACCGAGCGCCTCGCTGTGCAGCATCCGATAGTCGGCCGGCCGCAGCTTCTGGTAGGCCCACACCTGGTCGCCCGCGGGCTCGGGCCACCCCATCCACACCGCCACCGTGATCGCGGCGCATACCGCCGCTGCAGCAAGACCGTGCTTCTTCATTCGTCACCCCCACACCCAGGCAGAACGGTAGGCACCGCACGCGGGCGCTCAGTCCTTGGGTCGCATCCGCTCGTGGATGAAGGCCGTGAGTGCCATATCGGCCATCACCAGCCCCTCCATCACCCGGTCACCCACGTACTGCTCGGGCCCACCGTTCTGGCGGGTGCGTTCGGCTGCCAGCAGGATTTCCTGCACGATGCGCTGGCCGGTTGCCGCGCAGTCGGCGTCGGACATCGCCATCTGTCGGCTGCGCAACAGGTGGCGCTCGGGCCAGGGCTGGCCGTCGGCCGCAGCACCGGCACCGATGGCGTGCAGGATGGCGATGAGGCTGTTGGGGTCCAGCGCAGGCGCGGGTGACGGCGCTTCCTGGATCGGGCGCGGGGGAGGGGAGGGCGGTGTAGTCATGGCGGGCTCCGTGCATGCAGGCGGAAGCCGCCACCGATAAAGGTGGCGGGCAGAGCGTGGCTCGAAAACCGGTTGCTAGACAAAGCCGGCGGGTACAAGACCCCCACGCCCCGCCCGCCATAGCCGGCAGACGGATTGCCAGCCGGCATCACGCGAGGTGATGCCGGCTGGCAAGCGCAAACTACATCTAGCAAAACGGGTTTTCGAGGCCCGGCCACCCGTTTTCGGTGGCGATACCAGAGTTGCCTGATGTAGTTGGGAATGCCAAGGGGATGGGGTCAATGCCGCCAAAACCCGAGACGCTTTTGGCATTGTCGCATAGCGCCGGAAGCCGCGAGAGCCTTGGCGTGCTAGGCGGTGCGGCACTTCTGGAACGGAGTCGACAGAACCTTCCGTCAGAGATGCAGGGCGCGGCAAATGCGACAACATCGGGGCGACGGCAATGTGTGATCGCCCATGCGAAGGAACCGGTGCGACGGCCGGTGATGGATGCCGCGTACTTCGCTTCCATGCGTGAGTGACTTCCTGCCTATTGACCCCGCAGGGCGTCACGCAGAATCTGACTACCGCTGTAGTCAACCGGAACTGTCCTGCCCGCAGTAGGAAGGTTCTGCGGCGTTTGAACGGATTCAACCCACTGGCACAGGCCAATACAAGGATCACGGTACGTGTTACGCCGCAATCGACTTCTACTGTTTGCGGGTCTGATCCCGCTTCCGTGGTTCCTGTTCTGGACCAGCGTTGCCGCCGTGTTCGCGCCGGGCTACAACCCGCTTGCACAACACGCCAGTGAGCTGCTGCAGGCGCCAACGCTTGCAAGCATCTGCGGCAGGATCGCCGCCATCGGCTCCGGTGTCGGCTTCGTGGCGTTCTCCATCGGGGTATGGCGGGAGTCCGGTCGCCGGATTGCCGTAGGCGCGATCTGCTGGATGATCTTTGGCATCTCCATGCTGACCAACGGGCTCTGGCCCATGGGCCATCCGATGCACGGCTTCTACACCATCGGTATCGCAAACATCATTGCACCTGCGATGTCGCACATCGAGATGAGCGCGTGGTCTGCCAACCGAAGGGCGTACGCCGTGACCGCTTTGGTGAGCATCGCGGGCATCGTCTATCTCTGGTTGAACGTGGTGGGAGCGGACCCTGAGGGGTACCGGGGACTGACCCAGCGTTTGTTCTCGTCGATCAACTCGCTGTGGCCATTCCTGGTTGCGCTGTACCTGCTGCGCAGGGATTCAAGCGCGCTGAAGGCGCAGCCGACGCTTTGATGGAAAGGCATGCAGGCACGTGGACGGCCATTGAGCGTGTGGGGTTGAGAAGGGGATGAGGATCTTTCGTCGTCAGCTGATCTACGTTCAAGTGCACCAGGACCACTTCATCGCGCGCGTGGTGGGTGGAGACAGGACCATCCGTCGCCAGTGTCATGCCCTTGGCAATCGCGCGGGTCCGATCAAGGACTTTTCGAATATCCGGCCCCTGCTCAAGGCGATCTTCTCGGAACTCATGCCTGGGTTCTCTCTCGTCAAGCCGTGGGGGATTCTGCACTTTGATCCGGTTGAGTACCCGGTTACGAAGGAGGAACTGGCCGGGTTTCAGAAGGCTGCCATGCAAGGTGGTGTGAGCTTCTGTTTTCTCTCCACGTGGGAGCAGCGGCATGAAGACAAGGATCTGTTGGAGATGTTCAAGTAGGGCCGGCTCGAAAAATACTTCAGCGCCAAACTGCATTGTGATTGGGCGTGGTTGGAGTATTGCGAGCGTCTTCTTCTGGCCTGAAGGCGCAAAGAACGGTCCGCCGTAATACAGACGAAATCGCTGCGAAAGTGGATGCTGAACTTCCAACGCCGTCCAAGCGCCAGGAGCGTGAACCCACCTCCGAACAGCCCACATAGCTCAGCAGACGCCTGCGCACAGCGGGCTCTGTTTGGACACAATCGGGCTCGCGTGTGTAGCGACGCGGCCTCTAGCGAAATCATTTCAGAACGTGGCGTCCGTGACTTCCAGCAACCCCATATCATTCATATCCATTTCGACTTCATTAGCCCGTTGAATGTGATCCTGGTTTGCTAAATCAAATGCCTCATTAACTGAAATTACGATGGTCCCATCCAGCGCGGGGAGAACGGCAGCAGCGATAGGGAGGTCCTGATGACTCAGTTTGTTGCGGACGTAAGCCATCCAGCCAACGCATTTGCGATGCGGGAACGTTGCGTACGTAGTCTTGTAGTACTGAAACTCACCATGGACCTTATCGTATACGTCAGCAAATGCGAATGTGGTTGCCGGCTCACCCTCCAACACGGCAAGCATGATGCCGGCAACTAACGACGTTGGGTTGGCTTCAAGCTTGTCAGGGCGGTATAGCGAAACGGTCATGTAACCCACCCCTAAACTGTAGCCTACTTCGATCAATCCGGGTTGGCGACTGCCCATATTTTCGCTTGACACAGCTGCGCTGAAAGACTTTGTTCCCATCAATTCGGCACGTTCCACCAATCTTTGCAGAACAGCGTCTTCATCCTCAAATGGTATCGGCATTTGCGTTGGTGTATTGACACCGCAGAACCAGTGATGCCTCCCTGGGAAGCTATGAAGCGTCATGAGCAGCTGGCGGTAGGCACTGCGAAAATCTGTTTCGCTTCGCTTGCCAATATCAAAACGAAGGATGGTACTGATCATGCTTGAATGACCTGGAGAATAAAGGGGGTGTGAACACAAATGACAGGCGGCGGAATGCTTGTTGCCGCCCACCTGTACACCTCAATCTGCATGAAATGCCACTGCAATCTCGCTTGCGGCATGGCTGTGTTAATGGCCGCAACCTGCCTACTCGCTTCCTCAATCATATCGGGAAAGAGGAAGTCGTTTGCAAATCCTTGCTTGGGCAGCCCATCATCTTCGGACAGGAACTGAGCGTAACGCCCCTTCGCGTCAACAACAGTGCACTGTGACCTCCAAAAGCCATCGAAGTACACGCCACCGTACAGCCACTCCGTGAGGTTCAACTGCTCGGCGCTGGGCTGTGGCTCGCCCTTTAAAGCAGCCCACGCGCGCCCGGCAATCGATGTGTCAAAAGAGGTCACGGGTAGGCCGGTGTACTTGTCGCAGTAGCCAAATTGCTCTGGGCCTGCATTCATATTGGCAATTTGCAGCTGGTAATCCCAGTTGACCTTGTTTTCTTTGCGCACCGCCCGACGCGGCACAGCTGGAACCAGCGCACCCTGGTCCAGCTTGCATTGGTTGCATTCAGTGGAGCTGCTTTCGTTAGTGCAATCCCCCTCCTTGGCCTGCTCCATGGGAATGACACCAATTGCGCGCCGCAACCGTTTCAACGATGCGGAACGACGGATGACCTCGCCGATGGCGCGCCCACCGATTGGAATTGCACTGGCCATCTGTCAGTTCCTCCAGCTTGTCTGCGCGCGAAAGATTGACAACAGATCCTCTGCCGCCAAATTTTCATTGTCAGCACCCTTCACCTTCAAGATCACGGCTGGTTCCCTCCGAAGCAATCCGTTGGTGGAGGTATCCGCTCGCACCCAACGCACTAATGTTGGTACGCGCGTGATGTGAAGTTCGTAGGTGGCGAATTCATAGGATTCCCGAACTGCCGCCAGAAGTTGCTGGTCTGACATGTGTTGAGTTTCTTCTGGCATGTCGCGCCGCAATTCCGCCGCAATGCGTTCCGTGAAGGATTCGGGCTCGGGCAAGCGCAACAAGGCTTCCTGCTCTGCGGTCAACTCAATGGGCATTGCTGTATCGTCCGCTGGTTGTGCGCCATTCCGAAAATGGCAACATGAGACTGTGGAGCTGTTCACGCGTAAGCACACGCTGCAATCTCTGGAAAACGCGCGGATCCCAGAAGCGAAACAGGGCGGTTGCCCCATTGGATAAGCGCAAATCCAGGAATGATTGGAGGTGAGTGAAAATCGCCTCAAAATCTTCTGCACTGCTGAGGTAACTCACACATGGCACGCCGTACCCAGTTCCCTCCAAAGCGTTCAGCCAACCATGCAGCGCAGTACTCCCATCGGTCTGAACAAGCCACGGGCCCGCATCAGCGTGCTTGGCCTCGGGTTGGCCCAAGAACATGGAACGATGGGGGAGGTCACTGGCGTAGAACCTGAGATTGAGGGCAGCGTCGCCTCTCACCGCACAATCGATGATCACATAGGTATACATGGTTAGCGCCCCTGGAACGCGGTGCCGGAATTGGCGGCGGCCAACAGACACTCTTCACACACCTCGGACTTGTACGGCAGAGGGGAGTTCTGTTTTTGTGTTGAGGATTGAGGAGCCGGTGCAGGAGCCGCCCCTCCCGCAGCGGCCACCCATGCGTGGTTTTGCTGGCCAGAGATGAGACTGCAGCTGCATGAAAGCTTGTCACCATCTCGCGCCACAGCCTGTCCATCAATCATCAGGCTGTCGTCGCCTGTGATGATTGAAAAAACGTCTTTGTGCAGGGGACGGATTGCTTTATTTCCTACTCGGGCAACAGGCCTGCCATCAATGTCGGTCTCGGCGGACCCTGTAATGACCGACCCACCACCACTGTTTCTGTCGCCAAGAACGATGATCGTTCTCATAAGCCAACTCCGTTTTACCGCTAACGAAACGCCGCAGTAGCGATATCAACAAATTCAGGGGTCGTCAACACACGTTCAACGCCTGTCTGGCCCGGCCAGACTTCTGTAGATAATCATGAGCCGCTTTACGTGTAGCGCTTTTCTAACTCTACAGGGACAGGCCGCCGGCGAAGCCATAACGGCGGATGGGGATGTAGAACATTTCGATGTGGTTGAATACGTCAGAGAGCCTCATCCCCGGGCGGGTAGATTCGTCGCTTTATACGCTCCTTCTTCAGCGCATCAAGCATGCCCTGAGCAATCGTTGCTGGGTGCTGGACTTCCAGCACCCGTTACTCGGAATGGCGGAATGAGAATTCGCCGTTTGACATTGTTTTCAGGGAGGGGCAGCAGCCAAGCTGAGGTACATATGCGCCAAGACTTCCCGGCGTCCGCTTTCGGCCGCTCGCTGATATCGACGAGGCATGCAGAATGAGAGGGACTACCAAAGGCGCAACTGAGTTCCAATGACCGCATTCGATCACTCTCTGGTGATCCTTCGATTCTTCGGTGACGACCTCCTGCCCGACGAGATCAGTGCCTTGCTCGGAGCGACTCCGACCGCCTCGCATCAAAAGGGCCAGGAGCTCAGAGGCAGCCGATCAGTCAACGTGCGTGTCGCCAGGACCGGCAGCTGGCAACTTGATGCGGAGCGTCGTGAGCCCGAAGACCTGGACGCTCAGATCTTCGAAATCCTCGATCAACTCACCGGCGATCTCGCCGTATGGCAGTCATTGGCGCGCTTCCGGCCTGATCTGTTCTGTGGTCTCTTCATGGGCAGCAGCAACGATGGTGTCTCGCTTTCGCCCCGCGCGCTGCTTGCCTTGGGACGGCGCGGCATCGAGTTCGGACTGGACATCTACGATGCCGATGAGGAAGCGTGCAATGCTCCGTGCCCAGAGGCCATCAATTGATGATCTCCCCACTCCCCGAAGCAACAAATGCCTTCAACTGCCGAACGAACTCCGCGTCGTAGGCTTCCCACTCCGTAATCTCCCCAACCACCCGCAACGGCTGCGCACTCCGATACGATCGTGTCGGGTTCCCGGGAAACTTCTTGTTGGTCACGTTCGGATCGTCCTCGAACGGCCCGGTCGGCGCCACCACATACACACGCGGTCGCCCTTCACCGCGGGCCATCTCCGCAGCCAGCCCGGCGCCCTTGGCAATCGTGGTGAAGTAGATGTGGTTCATCACCACGCTGTCGCGATAGTTGGAGCGGTAGCCCGCTCTCAGCAGTTCGCCCACCGCCAGGTCAGCGCGGGTGCCGTGATAGAACGGCCCGGCGACCTGGTCGCAGGTGTCATGCGAAACGGGTGTCCATTCGGTGTCCTGCGCCATCGGCACTGCCCCTGCGTGTCCTGCCGGATCGACAGGCCGGCGAGTCTAGGGCGCCCGGGGGGCCTTGCTGCAAGGCCCCATCCGGGAAATACTCTGTAGTGGGAGGCGCGGTGCGCCTCCTTTTTTCATTCTGCGGCGCCGCGCCCTTCCAGTTCGCGCACGGCGGTTTCCAGCGCATCCAGCTTCTCGCGGGTCTTCAGCAGTACGGCGCGCTGCACTTCGAACTCCTCGCGGGTGACCAGGTCAAGCTTGGCCAGACCCGCCTGCAACGCGCTCTTGAAGGTGGCCTGCAGTTCCTCGCGCGATTCGCGCAGGCCCGGCGGCACCAGGTCGCTGAGGCGACGGGCGAGGTCATCGATTTGGTTCAGGTCGATCATGGGGTGCTCCGTGGGGGTGGGCCCGTGCATCCGGCGCGGGCAGGCCATTCGGGCACAAGGATACTGCCGGCACCCACTGCCCGGACAGGCGGCAGCGGCTTCGCACGGGCCGCGTTCAGGCGCTATCCTCCACGCCGGAAGACAGGAGATAGACGATGAAGATGGTCATGGCGGTGATCAAGCCGTTCAAGCTCGACGACGTGCGCGAAGCGCTGGCCGAGCGTGGGGTTACCGGGATCACGGTGACGGAAGTGAAGGGCTTTGGTCGCCAGAAGGGCCATACCGAGCTGTACCGCGGCGCGGAGTATGTGGTCGATTTCCTGCCGAAGGTGAAGCTGGAAGTGGCAGTGACCGATGACCAGGTTGAGGCGGTGGTTGAGGCCATCGTGAAGGCCGCCGGCACCGGGAAGATTGGTGACGGCAAGGTGTTCGTGTACGACCTGGGCAGCGTGGTGCGTATTCGTACCGGTGAGCTGGACGCGGACGCGTTGTAAGCCGGTTTCTGTAGAGTCGAGCCGATGCTCGGCTGCATTTCGTGCGATGCAGGAAGAGCAGTCGAGCATGGCTCGACTCTACATAAGAGCGGTCGAGCAAGCTCGACCCCTACCAAAGCAAAGCACTACCGGCGCTTGGCCCACTTGTAGAACCGCTTCCAACCCTGCCGCACCGCCGCCACCCAACCAGGGTCGGCCACCAGCGCGGCCTGCGCGGCACTCGGCGCCTGGCCGGTCACGCGCTGGCGGATCTTCAGCAGGTTCTTCATGTCGCTGCGGCGCATCTGCCGGCTCAGCGGGCCGCGGCGCAGCCAGCGGGGTACGCGCCAGGCGGAGGTGAAGTCCAGCAGCACCGGCACGCCGCCACTGACCACCACGTTGGTGCCATGCAGGTCGTTGTGGGTGATGCCGGCGGCATGCAGGCGGCTGAGCGCGTGCTGCAGCTGCTCGAACACGTCGTTGCCGACCGCCTGCGCGGTGCTCAGGGTCTGGCCAGGAATGAATTCCATGCCAAGTGCGAGGCCGCCGAGGGTGCCGAGCAGCGCGGGGGCATGCTTCCAGCCGCCGAGGCGCTGCAGCATGCGGGCTTCACGGCGCACCATCAGCCGCGCGATCAGCGAAACGGGAGTGCCGCGGTAGCGGGAATAGTCCTTGATGACCGCCTCGCGCCCGTCCAGGCAGGTACGGTAGACGTCGGGGGCCAGGAAGCGTTCGCCGCGCTTGAGCAGCAGCGGGGTGGCGGCGTCATCGCCGCAGGAGGAGGGGGGCAGAGCGGGAAGATACATGTCGGGGTCTCGGACGACCCGGTGGGTGGCGCAAAGCGTCAAGCGAACCGGTGTTACAGGGAGTTACTAAGTTTTCGTTAATTTTAGTACTCGCCAGTTCGCTATTCCACGATTTGTCGGAGAAATGTCGGGGTCGTGGCTGGAACAGTTCGTCGCGCCCAATCGGACAATTATGTCTCACTTGTGGGAAGGGGGCTTGCGAATCAAGCAGTTGTGGCTTCATCCCGCCCATTCATTCGCGTTCCGCTGAACACGACGCACGTCCGGCTTGACCCCGGCGCACGCCCTGCCGACCATAAGCTGTTAACCCGCGACATCGGCGGCCGCCCCCTCCGGCACGTCCCCGTCCCCTGCCGCGTTCCCAACCGGTGCTGGCCGCCAGGCCGTGCATCGCCCCGTTTCCCGTTCCGGCCGCGGCTGGAGGAAAGTGCTTTGATCATCAAAATCGTCATTGCAGCGCTGTTCGTGGCCTGCGTGCTGTACATCCACTTCCGTGGCAAGGTCCGCGCGCGCTGGTCGCGCCAGCTGCTGGACCACTCCAGTTTCATGGCCCCGATCAACGTGGTCATGTACATGTTCTCGAAGGTGCCGACCACGCCGTTCCTGGACCCGGCCAAGGAGTTCCCGCAGCTGGAGCCGCTGCGCCAGAACTGGCAGATGATCCGCGATGAGGCGCTGGCGCTGCGCGATGCGCAGAAGATCGCCGCGTCCAGCACGTTCAACGACGCCGGCTTCAACTCGTTCTTCCGCCGTGGCTGGAAGCGCTTCTACCTGAAGTGGTACGGCCCGTCGCACCCGTCGGCGAAGGCGATGTGCCCCAAGACCACGGCGCTGCTGGAGTCGCTGCCGGACGTGCGCGCGGCGATGTTCGCGCAGCTGCCGTCGGGCAGCGAACTGCGCCCGCACCGCGACCCCTTCGCCGGTTCGCTGCGCCTGCACCTGGGCCTGGCCACGCCCAACAACGACGGCTGCTACATCGAAGTGGACGGCATCAAGAAGAGCTGGCGCGACGGCGAGTGGATGATGTTCGACGAGACCTACATCCACCACGCGCACAACGAGACGCCCGATGACCGCGTGATCCTGTTCTGCGACATCGCCCGCCCGCTGCGCTTCGGCCTGCCGGGGCTGTTCAACCGCGCGGTGGCGGCCACGCTGCTGGCCGGTGGTGCCTCGCCGAACCTGCCGGGTGACCCGACCGGTGGCGTCAACAAGGCCTTTGGCAGCGTCTACAAGGTGCGCTTGAAGGCCAAGGCACTGCGCGAGCGCAGCGTGGTGGCTTACCAGCTGATCAAGTGGGGCCTGGTGGTGGCGGTGATCGCCGGTATCTGGGCGCTTTGATCGTTACATGAGGTTGCCGGCCAGCGGCCGGCACTACCGCAACATGAAAAAACCCGCGCTGTCGCCAGCGCGGGTTTTTGGTTGGATCAGCCCTTCAGTGCCGCCTGTACGAACGGCGGGGTCACCAGCACGCCGGTGTGCAGCGCGGCGGTGTAGTACAGGGTGTTGAAGGTCTTGGCGGCCGAGTCGGCCTGGCGGAAGTCGAAGCTGCTGTCGCCCTTGCGCGCCATGGTCACGCTCCACCAGCCGGTGGGGTAGCACGGCTGCGGGAACGGCAGGGTCTTGAACGAGCCGAAGCCGGCCTTGCCCATCTCGGTGCGCATTTCGTTGATCAGGTCCAGCTGCATCAGCGGCGACTCGGACTGCTGCACCAGGATGCCGTCGTCCTTCAGGGCCTTGAAGCAGCTCTCGTAGAAGGCCTTGTTGAACAGGCCCTCACCCGGGCCGACCGGGTCGGTCGAATCGACGATCACCACGTCCACGCTGCCGGCCGGGCAGTTGGCCATGTAGGCCACGCCGTCGTCGAACAGCAGCTCGGCGCGGGCGTCGTCGTTGGAGTCGCACAGTTCCGGGAAGTGCTTGCGCGCCATCACCGTGACCTGCTCGTCGATATCGCACTGGGTCACGCTCTCCACGCCGGTGTGCTTGAGCACTTCGCGCAGGGTGCCGCAGTCGCCGCCACCGATGATCACCACGCGCTTGGGCGCGGCGTGGGTGAACAGCACCGGGTGGCTGATCATCTCGTGGTAGAAGAAGTTGTCCTTGCTGGTCAGCATGATGGCCCCGTCGATGGTCATCAGGTTGCCCCAGTCGGTGGTCTGGAAGATCTCGATCTTCTGGAACGGCGACTGCACCTCGTCCAGCTTGCCGGTGATGCGGTAGCCGATGGCCGAGCCGGTGCGCTCGAAGTGCTCGATGTACCAGTTGTTGCTGTCAGTCATTTGAAAACAGTCCTGTTCGGAGAGGTGAAGCCGGGCTGGCGGGCGGGGCCGCGTGGCACAGATGCCACATCCGGACGGATCGGCCCGTTCAGGTTGAAACCTGTCACGGGCGCGGGCGCGCATGATAACGAACCTGTGGGCATATAGGCGTTATCATGCCCCCCCTTTTATTGCCAACAAGGCCGACTGAAATGACCGATTGGTCCCTCGACCAAGCCCGCAAGACCTACTCGATCCCGCATTGGGCGGACGGTTACTTCGACGTGGATCAGGCCGGGCACATGGTGGTGAGACCGACCGGGGCGGACGGCCCGGTGGTGTCGCTGCCCAAGGTGGTCGACGCGGCCCGTGCGGCCGGCGCCAAGCTGCCGTTGCTGGTGCGCTTCCCGGATATCCTCGGCCAGCGCCTGGGCAAGCTGCAGGCGGCCTTCGGCCAGGCCCAGCAGGACTGGGAATACAGCGGCGGCTACACCGCCGTGTACCCGATCAAGGTCAACCAGACCCGCGGCGTGGCCGGCACCCTGGCCAGCCACCACGGCGAAGGCTTCGGCCTGGAAGCGGGCAGCAAGCCCGAGCTGATGGCCGTACTGGCGCTGTCGCGCCCGGGTGGCCTGATCGTCTGCAACGGTTACAAGGACCGCGAGTACATCCGCCTGGCCCTGATCGGCCGCAAGCTGGGCCTGCAGACCTTCATCGTCATCGAGAAGCCGTCCGAGCTGAAGCTGGTGCTGGAAGAGTCCAAGGCGCTGGACGTGAAGCCGGGCCTGGGCGTGCGCATGCGCCTGGCCTCGCTGGGCGCCGGCAAGTGGCAGAACAGCGGTGGCGACAAGGCCAAGTTCGGCCTGTCGCCGCGCCAGCTGCTGGACCTGTGGAAGTCGCTGCGTGACACCGAGTACGCCGACTGCCTGAACCTGCTGCACTTCCACATGGGTTCGCAGATCTCCAACGTGCGCGACATCGCCAACGGCATGCGCGAAGCCACCCGCTACTTCGTGGAGCTGTCGCGCCTGGGCGCGAAGATCACCCACGTCGATGTGGGCGGCGGCCTGGGCGTGGATTACGAAGGCACCCGTTCGCGCAGCTTCTGCTCGATCAACTACGGCCTGCATTCCTATGCCAGCAACATCGTGCAGCCGCTGGCCAATGCCTGCGAAGAGTTCGGCCTGACCCCGCCGCGCATCGTCACCGAGTGCGGCCGCGCGATGACCGCGCACCACGCGGTGCTGATCGCCAACGTGTCGGAAGTGGAGGAGGCGCAGGAAGGCCGCGTGCCGGACCAGCACGACGACGAGCCGGCGGCGATCCGCCACCTGCGCGAGATCCACGACGAGCTGGACGTGCGTCCGGCGGTGGAACTGTTCCAGGAAGCACAGCACTTCCACGCCGAAGGCCTGGCCAGCTATGCGCTGGGCCAGATCGACCTGCCGCAGCGTGCGCGCATCGACGATCTGTTCTACGCCATCGCCCATGGCGTGCGTGCGCGCCTGAGCTACGACGAGAAGAGCCATCGCCCGGTGCTGGACGAACTGAACGAGCGCCTGGTCGACAAGTACTTCGTCAACTTCAGCGTGTTCGAATCGATCCCGGACGTGTGGGCGATCGACCAGGTGTTCCCGATCGTGCCGATCGAGCGCCTGGACGAAACCCCGGACCGTCGCGGCATCATCGCCGACATGACCTGCGACTCGGACGGCATGGTGGAAACCTATGTCGAGAACGAGAGCCTGGACAGCTCGCTGCCGCTGCACAAGATGAAGCCGGGCGAGAGCTACCGCATCGGCTTCTTCATGGTCGGCGCCTACCAGGAAATCCTGGGCGACATCCACAACCTGTTCGGCGATACCGACGCGGTGGAAGTGCTGGCCGATGCCGATGGCTATGCCATCACCCAGCAGCGCCGTGGCGACACCACCGACGTGATGCTGGATTACGTGGGTTACCGCCTGGACGAACTGCGCGCCACCTATGCGCAGCGTGTGGCCGAGGCGCAGCTGTCGCCGGAACGTGCGCAGGAGCTTTCGGAGGCGCTGGAAGCCGGCCTGACCGGTTACACCTACCTGTCCGACGAACCGCTGGTGTGAGGTCAACGGGAACGCCGGGCACGGCCCGGCGCTACCGGTCCCGATGAGCGCGCGCGCGATCTTCCACCTGTTCCTGCATGCCGCCGTGCCAGCCCTGCTGGCATGGCTGTTCTGGCGCAAGCGCTTCGCCTCGGCGTGGTTGCTGATGCTGCTGGGTTGGATCATCGATCTGGATCATCTGCTGGCCGATCCGATCTATGCGCCGAACCGCTGCAGCATCGGGTTCCATCCGCTGCACACTGCACCGGCGATTGCGGTCTATGCAGGGCTGTGCGTGCCGAAGAAAACGCGGTTGTTCGGCATCGGTTTGATCATCCACATCGTGCTGGACGCGATTGACTGCTGGTGGATGCATCACCGTTGATGGGACGCGCCGAGCCGAGCATGGGCTCGGCCCCACAGCAGCCCGTTGCCTCATCGTCCGTTGTAGAGCGAACCCACGCTCGGCTGCGCCTGGGTACGCCTCGGCTCCACTCAGTCAGTCGGCGCCAGCGGCAGTTCCAGCCGCGCGCGCAATCCCGGGTTCTCATTCGACAGGCGCAGTGACCCATCGTGGCTGGCCGCGATCTCCGCAGCGATCGCCAGGCCCAATCCACTGCCTTCCACCCGTTCGTCCAGGCGCACGCCGCGCTGCAGGACACTTTCCAGCTTGGTCTTGTCCAGCCCGGGGCCGTCATCGCGCACTTCGATGTGCAGCCGATCGTTCTGGGCCAGGGCACGCAGGCGGACTTCGCTGCGCGCCCACTTGCCGGCGTTGTCCATCAGGTTGCCGAGCATTTCCTCCAGGTCGGTGCTGGCACCGGCAAAGGCCAGGCCCGGCGCAACGTCCATCTGGAAGCGGATGCGACGGCCGGCATGCACACGGGTCATCAGCCGGCACAGTGCTTCGGCAGCCGGGGCCACCTCGCTGCGCTGGCGATGGTCCACGGCCAGACCGGCGGCCAGATAGCGGTCGATGCTGGCGCGCATGCGTGCGCCCTGTTCGTGCAGGGTGCGGCGCCAGTCGCGGCCTTCGCCCTGCGCTTCAGCGGCCAGAACGCTCAGCGGCGTTTTCAGTGCATGTGCCAGGTCTTCGGCGCTGCTGCGCGCGCGCGCGACCATGCGCTGGTGGTGGTCCAGCAACGCATCGAGCTCATCGGCCAGCGGCGCGATTTCCCGGTCCAGCTGGCTGCGGTCGATGCGTTCGGCCTCGCCACGGCGGATGCGTTCCAGCTGCTGGCCCAGCCCACGCAGCGGGCGCAGGCCGAAGTGCACCTGGCTGGCCAGCACCGCCAGCCAGGCCGCAACCAGGATGCCCAGTGCCAACGCACTGCGCTGGCGGAATGCGGCGATGTCGGCATCCAGCGCACTGCGGTCGTTGGCCACCACGGCCACATAGGTCTGCGTGGCGCGGGGCAGGCGCACCTGCTGCACGCGCGCGCGCAGCGATTGCTGCATCGGCCCGCCCAGGTTGCGTTCGACCGGGCCATCGGCGCTGGCGGCCAGGGTCTGGTCCCACAGCGAGCGTGACTGCAGCAGCACCTTGCCCTGGCTGTCGGCGATCTGCCAGTACGCACCGGAAAACACCCGCTGGAAGCGCGCGTCGTTCGGTTCCTGGCGCAGGCGCAGCTGCCCTTCCGGATCCACTTCCGCCTGCGCGAGCAGGGTCAGCATGTCCTGCTGCAGTTCGTGGTCGAGGCGGTCATGCGCGCTGCGCTTGAACAGTTCGCCCAGCAGGACGCTGGCCAGTGCCGAGACCAGCACCAGGCCGATGCCGGCCACCAGCAGCAGCCGCCGGCGCAGCGAAGGTTGCCGCGCGCTCATGCCTCTGCCAGCCGCCAACCCTGGCCGCGCACGGTATGGATCAGCTCAATGCCCAGCTTGCGGCGCAACCGCCCGAGCAGCACGTCCAGCGCGTTCGAATCCGGATCGTAGCCGCCTTCGAAGACCTGCTCGCCGAGGCGGTCGCGGCTGATCACGCTGCCGGTGTGGTGGATGAAGTAACTCAACACGCGGAACTCCTGCGGGCTCAGCGGCAACACCTGCCCATCCAGTTCAAAGCGGCCGGCGTTGACGTCCAGCTGCAGCGGACCGCAGTGCAGGCGTGGGCTGGCGTGGCCGTGGCTGCGGCGGATCAGTGCACGCAGGCGCAGCACCAGTTCGTCGGGCTGGAAGGGTTTGGTGAGGTAATCGTCGGCACCGGCGTCAAAGCCGGCCAGCTTGTCATGCCAGCGCCCGCGCGCGGTCAGTATCAGCACCGGGAAGCTGCGGCCATTGCCGCGCCAGCGCTCGATCACGCTCAATCCATCCAGCCCGGGCAGGCCCAGGTCGACGATGGCCGCCTGCAGATCCTCGATCTGGCCGATCTCCTCGGCCTGGCGGCCGTCGGCGACCACCTCGACCACGTAGCCAGCCTGCTCCAGCAACGGCAGCAGGCGCTGTGCCAGCGCGGCATCGTCTTCAGCCAACAGGATGCGCATCAGTCGTCCAGTTCCGTCTTCAGCAGCTTTCCACTCCGCGCATCATAGTCCAGCTCCACCACCACGCCGTCGCCGCGCAGGATCTCCACTTCGTAGACGCCATCGTCCAGCTCCACTTCCAACAGCTGGCCGGGGTAACGACGGAGCGCGTCGCGCACCACGCCTTCCAGCGGCACATAGCGGCCTTGCTGCACGGCACGGCGTGCGACCTGCTGCGCCGGATCCTGCACGGGCGCGGCGGTCGGGGTGTTGGCCAGGGCCAGCAGCAGGGGCAGGGTCGAGAGCATGCGGGGTGGGCAAAGGGGGGAACAGGCGCGAGTCTGGCCGTGGCGACTAACAGTGGGCTAACAGCCACGGCTAAGGCGCTGTTAACTGGGGCAGGCATCGTGGCGTTGCCGGGATGGTCCGGCCACGAACAGGAGAACCCCCATGTTGAAGTCGCTCACCCTCGCCACCGTTGCCACCCTGGCCCTTGTGCCGGCCGTACAGGCCGCACCGCTGGGCATGGCCCAGGTTGAACAGACCCTGCGCAAGGCCGGCTACACCCAGATCCACGAGATCGAACGCGATGACGGCCTGTGGGAGGCCGACGTGAGCCGCGCCGACGGCCGTTTCAGCGAGGTCTACGTAGACCCGAAGACCGGCGAGATCTTCGACGAGCACAACGGCCGCACGCTGCTGGGGGCCGATCAGGTGCTGGCACGGGCACAGGCGCATGGCCTGCGCGAGATCCATTCACTGGAACGTGATGGCGCGACGTGGTCGCTGGAAGCGCGCAATGCCCGCAACCAGAAGGTGGACGTGCGCCTGAGCGGTTACGACGGTCGCATCCTGCACAGCGAGCGCGATGGCTGGCTGGATTGATGCAGGCTCTGGTAGATGCCGACCTTGGTCGGCACACGGGAGAAAGCGTGTCGACCAAGGTCGACACCTACCAGATCTACACACCGGTAGCGGCCGCCCTTGGTCGGCCCAGGCCCGACGCGGGGCTTACCAGCCAAACGGCGGCGGGTAATCCCAATAGCCCGGGCCGCGGCCGTAGTAGCCGCCGTACGGGCCGAAGAAGCCCGGGCCCTTGCCTTCGCTCACGTGGATGTTGACGTTGACCCCGTGGGTCTTGCCCTCATCGGTGGTGTAGTTCTTGCTGAGGTTGAGCGTGGCGGCGTTGTAGTGGCTGTTGCCGCCGTTCTTGGAGTAGCCGATGCCGGTGGTGAAGCTGCCGGACACCTTGACCTTGTCGTCGGTCACGTCGGCGATCTTGGCGTCGTTGTGTACGCGCGGGCCGCTCTTGTCGCCGTAGTACGTGCCCGGCGGGTCCTGCTGCAGGGCCGGGTCGTTCAGATAGCGCATCGGCGCCTGCGGCAGCGACAGATCCAGGCCGGCCGCCTGCGGCGCGGTGGCGCCCGCAGCAGACTGGGCCAGCACGGTTCCCGGCAGGGTCAGGCACAGCAGCAGGGTCAGGGGGCGGATCATGACGGCGCTCCAGCGGACAGGTGGCCACGCAACACGCGGCGGTACAGGCCGACGCTAGCAGGGACTGCTTGAATGATGCCTGTCGGCGCCGGATTGGGGTAGAGCCAGGCCATGCCTGGCTGCAGGTCACAACCGCCCGAACCCGAACAGCCCCGCCAGCGGATGCTTGCGCCGTTCGATCCGGGCCCGCAGCAGCTGCGCGCCGATCATCGAGTAGGTGATGCCGTTGCCGCCGTAGGCCATGGCGAAGTGCACCCGCGGGCCCCACTGTTCGTGCGGGCCGAAGAACGGCAGGCCGTCGGCGGTTTCGGCGAAGGTGCCGGCCCAGGAGAAGGCGGGTATCGGGTCCAGCCGCGGGAACCAGTGCCGCAGCTGCTTCATCAGCTTGCCGGCCTTGGCCTGCACCCGGCGGTCCCGGCGCGCGGGGATGTCGATGGCGTCATCCAGCCCGCCCACCAGCAGGCGGCGGTCGCCGGTGGCACGCAGGTACAGGTACGGGCGTGCGCTCTCCCACACCATGGTGTGGCGCAGTCGGCCGAGCACGTCCGCATCGATGGGATCGGTGATGAAGGCATAGCTGCTGCGGTTGCGTGCGACCCGCTGCTGCAGCCATGTCTGGTTGGCATAGCCCATCGCCAGCACCACATGGCGGGCGTGGATCGTGGCGCCGCCCTTGGTGACCGCGCTCACGCCGCGCGCGGTGGGTGTCAGCGTGTGCAGCACCGTGCGGTCATGCACATTGCCGCCGCGCCGGCGCACGCGCTGCAGCAACCCATAGGTCAGGCGATAGGGATCGACCCGCGCCGCCTGGCGCGTGAGCAGGGCGCCACCGGCGTCCACGTCGAAGCGCTCCCGCAGTGCCTCCGGGCCCAGCCAGCGGGCATCCAGGCCGATGCTGCGCCGCGCCTCCCCCTCGGCCATCAGGCGCGGCACGTCGCGATGGCGGCTGGCCAGGTACAGGCTGTCCATGCGCTGGAAATCCACGTCCTTCACCCCGCGCGCCACTTCGCCCAGTGCCGGGATTGCCTCCGCGCAGGCCCGGTACGCCAGTGCAGCGGCGTCCTGCCCGTAGCGCTCGGTAAGCTCCAGCAGGTGGGTATCGATCTCGTACTGCAGCAGGGCGGTGCTGGCGGCGGTGCTGCCCCAGCCGATGTCGCGCTGTTCGATCACTGCAACGTCGTGGCCGTGATGGGACAGCTCGTCTGCGATCAGCGCGCCGGTGATGCCGCCGCCGACCACCAGCACGTCACAGCGCAGGTCCTGCTGCAGCGCAGGAAAGGCATGGATCAGGCCGTTGCGTACCGCCCACCACGGGTAGCCACTCTTCAGGTCCATGCGTGGCGCCGCTCAGGCAGTGGGCTGGCCGGTATGCGGCGTCTGGATCAGTTCGGACAGATCGAAGCCCTGCAGGCGGGCCGCCGCCAGATAATGGTCCTGCACGGTCGCGTCCAGGCGCGGCTCGCGCGCCAGCAGCCACAGGTACTTGCGATCCGGGCTGCCGACCAGCGACACGCTGTAGTCCGGAGCGACCTGGATCACCCAGTAATCGCCCTTGGCGAACGGCAGCCAGCGCAGGCCCTTGGGCAGGAAGCTCACCTCCAGGCGCGCGCTGTCGTTGTCGACGGCGCAGGCCTCGCCGGTGGCTTCCTCGACCTCGCCGTCCATGCGGCAGCGGTTGGTGACGCCGACGTTGCCGTTGTCGAGCAGGGTGTAGTGCGCCGACACGTCGGTACAGCCTTCCGGTTCATGGCGCATCGGCAGGCGCGCGATCTCGTACCAGGTGCCCAGGTAGCGGGGCAGCTTGAGGTCGGCAACGGTCTTCAGCGGCGGGTGCTCGGTCATCGGTGGTCGTGGCAGGGGGGGCCTCCACGATGCCGATGGCCTTGCCATGGGCGGGTGAAGCCGGGGCGATGGCCGTGTCCAGAACGTTCCGTCGCCCCGGCGGAGCGCCCGTTGTCACCGGCGTGGCGGTATCCTGCTGCCAGCGCCGTGTTTTCCTGATCCAACCGAGGTGGAGGTGCCGATGTACCAGGTGATCCTGTTGAAGAGTGAATCCGCGTTCGCACGCGAACAGTGGCCGCAGGTCGATGACCTGGTCGACTATGAAGGCGTGGCCTACAGCCTGCGTGCCGGCCCGCGCCAGCCGCTGCCGACCGACCACGACTGGCACCCGGTGGCGGTGTATGCGCCCGATGAGATCACCGAGGAAGAGTTCCAGGACTGGTACGCGCTGCAGCAGCCGGCCGTGGAAGAGCTGCGCCTGAAGTACTGATGCGCGACGCTGGCGGGGGCGCCCATCCGACCTTGACCGGCTCTGCCGTATAGTCGCGCGCAGGCGCGGTGGTCCGCGCGAACCGGTGTGGCTGGCTTGTCTTCTTTCCTGCGATCGATCCGTGCACGGGGCCCTTGGCTGGTCCTGCTGCTGTGCAGCGTCTTCCTGCTGTCCGCGCCGGTGCTGGCACAGGATGAGGACCCCACGCCGAAGCAGCAGCTGGCGGATATCGATGCGAGGCTGAAGGAGGTCGACCGCAAGCGTGGTGATGCCTCGGCCATCGAAACACTGGCCATGCTGTCCGAGGACGCCTCGAAGGCACGGCGTGACGCCGAGGCGCTGGAGAAGGCGCTGCAGCCGCAGCTGGACCGCCTCGACGAGCAGCTGGCGCAGCTGGGCACGCCAGCGGAAGGCACGACCGAGCCGCCGGAACTGGCAGCGCAACGGCGTACCATCAACAAGCAGCGCGACGGCCTGGCCGCGTCCGTAGCGCAGGCCAAGACCAGTGCCGTGCGTGCCCAGCAGCTGGCGACCGACATCGACCAGCAACGCGCGGCGCAACGCACCGAAGAGCTGGGGCAGAAGGTGGCCTCGCCGTTGTCGCCTGCGCTGTGGAGCAAGGTCGCCGAGCGTTTGCCGATCGATATCGCACGCGTTGCGCCGTTGGCCGAGCAGGGGCGTGACACGCTGATCGCCGGCATCCGCGCCAATGGCTGGGGCACGCCGTTGCTGGGCCTGTTGGCCGCGCTGGTGATGATGTTCCCGCTGCGGCTGTGGCTGCGCAGGCTGGGGCGGCGCTTTGCCGCGTCCGAACGCGCGCCCGATGGTCGCCTGCGCCGGTCCGGCCTGGCCATGTGGCTGCTGCTGGTGGGCACGCTGCTGCCTGGCTATGCGGTGGTGGTGCTGATGACGGCGCTGGATGCCATCGATGCGATCGCGCCGCGCCTGCAGGTGGTGGCCGACGGGCTGGAGACCGCAACGTTCCGCGCCGCGTTCATCGCCGCACTCAGCGCCTGCCTGCTGGTGCCCAAGCGCCCGTCGTGGCGGCTGCTGAACCTGGACGACACCGCCGCGCTCAAGCTGCGCAAGTACGCGTGGGGCGCGGCGGCGCTGGCCTGGCTGAGCACGGTGCTGGTCGCCCTCGACCAGGCCACGCGCACCAGCGACGTCACCACGGTGGCGCTGGATGGCCTGATTGCCCTGACCTACCTGGGCCTGATCATGGCCATGCTGGTGACGCTGGCGCGCCTGCATCGGCGGCAGACCGCCGAGGCCGAGGCCAAGCTGGAAGCGCAGGCCGATGGCCTTGGCGTGAATACGCCAGTGCGCCGCAGCAGCTGGCTGGTACTGGCCCGGGTAGCGGGCAACATCGCGGTGGTGGCGGCCATCATTGCCACGTTGCTGGGCTACTTGAACTTCGCCAAGTTCGTGAATCAGCAGCTGATCGGCGGCAGCATCGTGGTGCTGGCCGCGACGTTGCTGTTCAAGTTCGTCGATGACCTGAGCACCTGGATGCTCAACGCCGACAGCAAGGTCGGCCAGACCATCCTGCTCAGTACCGGCCTGAGTGTGTCGCGGCTGGAGCAGGCCGGCGTGCTGCTGTCGGCGGCGCTGCGCACGATTGTCGTGCTGCTTGCCCTGCTGGCGCTGGTGGCGCCGTTCGGCAACATCGGCGCGGTGGTCGAGCGCTTCTCTTCGCTGTTCACCTCGGGATTCGATGTCGGTGGAACGAAGCTGGAACCGGTGCGGATCGTGCTGGCGGTGCTGGTGCTGCTGGCCGGTCTGGCGATCACCCAGCTGGTGCAGCGCTGGCTGACCGACACCTACCTGCCCAAGACCGAGCTGGACCTGGGCGCACGCAACTCGGTCAGTACCGTCGCCCGCTACGTGGGCATCATCATCGCGGTGATCTGGGCGCTGTCGGCCATGGGCCTGCAGCTGAGCAAGCTGGCATTGCTGGTCAGCGCGCTGTCGGTGGGTATTGGTTTTGGCCTGCAGGTGATCACCCAGAACTTCGTCTCCGGCCTGATCCTGCTGGCCGAGCGCCCGGTGAAGATCGGCGACTGGGTGAAGCTGGGCGACCAGGAGGGCGACATCCGCCGCATCAGCCTGCGCTCGACCGAGATCCAGGTGGGCGACAAGTCGACCCTGATCGTGCCCAACTCCGAGCTGGTCACCAAGACCGTGCGCAACATGACGATGGGCAACAACCAGGGCCGCATCCAGATCCAGTTCGCGGTGCCGCCCAGCACCGATGTCGGCAACCTGCGGCAGGCGTTGCTGGATGCGTACACCGCGCACACCAACGTGCTGAAGCAGCCGGCGCCGACGGTCTACATCGACAGCATTGCCGGTGGCCAGATCACCATCAACAGCTTCGCGTACGTAGCCAGCCCGCGGCAGGTGTATGCCACCCGCAGCGATCTGTACTTCAGCCTGCTGCACATCCTGGCCGAGCGGAACATCCCGCTGTCGACCCCGACCGACATCCACATCACCCGCGATCCGCAGGAGTAGGGGGTGTTCTGCAGGGCTACGCCCTGCACCCGCTACGAGCCGGAGCAAAGGCAACAGCAACAGCGTGCATTCCGTGGTTTGGCGGGGTGGGTCCGG